>CANFFA010000041.1 GCA_947445425.1 Paludibacteraceae bacterium | reverse complement strand
TAAAATGTGAAACCGAGAAACCGATAAAGGTCTATTTTGATGGACGAGTTGTGGGTGATTATCGTGCAGATATTCTTGTGGAAAATTGTATTATTTTGGAATTAAAAGCAACGGAAGAATTTAATACTTCTTTTGATAGTCAGTTAATTAACTATTTAAAAGCGACTGATATCGAAGTTGGCTATGTACTTAATTTTGGGAAAAGACCAAAATACAGTAGAAAAGTATTTTCAAATAGTAGGAAATTTCATTAAATAAAAGAACATTGCGTTTATTTGTGTTTTTTGCGTTTTTTGCGTTCAAAATAAATAAGCGTGCTAAAAAAATAAAGAAATGGAGAAGTTTATAACATTAACGTCAACGATAGTACCTCTTCCAATAGAGAATGTGGATACTGATCAGATTATACCAGCTCGCTTTTTGAAAGCGACTTCAAAAGAAGGTTTTGGTGATAATTTATTTCGCGATTGGAGATATGACAAGAACGATCAACCGATTGCTTCTTTTGTATTGAACAATCCAACTTACAAAGGCGAAATCCTTGTGGCAGGAAAGAACTTCGGTTCAGGTTCTAGTCGCGAACATGCTGCTTGGGCGATTGCTGGTTATGGTTTTAAAGTGGTAGTATCTAGCTTCTTTGCTGATATCTTTAAGAACAATGCCATGAACAACTTCGTGTTGCCAGTGGTGGTTTCAGAAGCGTTTTTGGCTGAGATCTATGACTTGCTAAGCAAAGATGCTAACTTGACTTTGACCATTGACTTAGCAGCTCAAAAGATTACCAACAACGCAAATGGAAAATCAGAAAGCTTTGATATCAACCCTTATAAAAAAGAGTGTTTTGTTGAAGGATTGGACGATATCGATTATTTGTTGAGCAAAAAAACTCAGATCGAAGCCTACGAGCAAACAAGAAATTAATTTAATGTGCCAATGTGCCAATATGCCAATGTGGCAATTATTGGCACATTAGCATATTAGCATATTAGCACATTAGCATATTATCATATGATAGAAATAATGGATACCACCCTTCGTGATGGTGAGCAAACCTCTGGTGTCTCATTCGTCTTGCAAGAGAAGCTGAGCATTGCTCGCCTCCTTTTGGAAGAGTTGTGTGTGGACAGAATTGAAATTGCTTCAGCACGGGTGTCATCCGGTGAATATGAAACGGTAAAAAAGCTTGCCAGTTGGGCGCAATCACATGGCTATATTGACCAACTAGAAGTGTTGGGATTTGTAGACAATCGTGTCTCACTCGAATGGATTCAAAATGCTGGTTGTAAAGTGCTTAATTTACTTTGCAAAGGCTCTTTGAAACATTGTACCTTGTAATTGAAAAAAACGCCAGAGCAGCATTTGGTTGATATAAAAAATGTATTGGCCAATGCGCGTGAGATGGGCATCACCGTCAATATCTATTTGGAGGATTGGTCCAATGGAATGGCTGAATCAGAAGAGTATGTTTATTTAATGGTAGATGCCTTACAAGGGGAATCTATCAAAAGGTTTATGTTGCCAGATACCTTGGGGATTTTAAATCCAAATAATACTTTTGAGTTTTGCACGAAAATGATAGCGCGCTATCCCGATTTGCATTTTGATTTTCATGCGCACAATGATTATGACTTGGCGGTTGCCAATGTTTACGAAGCTGTTAAGGCTGGCGTCAAAGGCGTTCATGTTACTGTAAATGGATTGGGTGAACGTGCAGGAAATGCTCCACTTTCTAGTGTTTTGGCAGTACTTCATGATCATTTAAAAGTAGAGACCCGATTGAAGGAGGACAATGTGAACTCTGTAAGTAAGGTGGTAGAATCATATTCAGGAATACGTATCCCACACAATAAACCGGTGATTGGTGCCAATGTTTTTACACAAGTTGCAGGTGTTCATGCCGATGGAGATAACAAACACAATCTTTATTTCAATGAACTTTTGCCCGAACGTTTTGGACGTGAAAGACAATATGCGCTGGGTAAAACTTCAGGAAAGGCCAATATCCTGAAGAATCTTCAGTCTTTGGGACTAGAGCTGGATGATGCTACCATGCAAAAAGTTACGCAACGCATCATCGAATTGGGGGATAAAAAAGAGATGGTTACACAAGCTGATTTACCTTTCATCATCTCAGATGTTTTAAAAAGTGATGATGTAGAGCAAAAAGTAAAGATTACGAGTTATCTACTCTCTATGTCACATACTGCCAAACCTTTGGCGCACATAACCGTAGAGATAGAAGGTGATAGCTACGAAGCCTCTTCTTTTGGTGATGGTCAATATGATGCATTTATGCATGCCCTTTGGTTGGTGTATGATAAATTAGGAAAGACACATCCTGTGTTGATTGACTATGAAGTTACTATTCCGCCTGGTGGCCAAACCGATGCATTGGTACAAGCCGTTATTACCTGGGAATTAGATGATAATGTATTTAAAACCTATGGTTTAGATGGTGATCAGACCAAAGCGGCCATTAAGGCGACCATTAAAATGTTGAATATTATTTAAGATTTTGTTTGAAACGAACAGATCATTCTGTACATATTTAGTTGCTGAATTGAAATTACGAAATTCGTTTTCAGTAGCTCCCAATTATGAATTATTAATTATGAATTATTAATTATCAAAGATGAGTACTTCCAAAAAACATTTGAATCTAGCGATTTTACCTGGTGATGGTATTGGTCCGGAAATTGTAAAACAAGCCTTGAACGTTACCAAGGTAATTTGCGAAAAGTTTGGTCATGAATTGACTTATGAATATGCCATTGTAGGGGCTTGTGCCATTGATGCAGTTGGTGAGCCTTATCCACAAGCTACTCACGACTTGTGTATGAAATCGGATGCAGTCCTTTTTGGTGCCATTGGCGATCCAAAATATGATAATGATCCTTCTGCAAAAGTTCGTCCGGAACAAGGTTTGTTGAAAATGCGCAAAGAATTAGGTTTATACGCTAATATTCGCCCGGTTACAACTTTCCCATCACTTATCCATAAATCACCTTTGCGAGCAGAATTAATTGACGGTGCCGATTTTATGTGTATTCGTGAGTTAACAGGAGGTATGTATTTTGGTCGCCCACAAGGTAGAGCCGAAGATGGTAATACTGCTTATGATACTTGTGTTTATACCCGTGAAGAGGTAGAGCGTATTTTGCATTTGGCTTATAAATATGCTGGACAACGGTCTAAGAAAGTAACCATAGTTGATAAAGCCAATGTGTTGGCAACCTCACGTTTGTGGCGTCAAATTGGCCAAGAAATTGCGCCACAATATCCTGATATCGAAACAGAATTTATGTTTGTTGACAATGCAGCTATGCGCATCATTCAATGGCCAAAGAGCTTTGACGTAATGGTTACTGAAAACTTATTTGGTGATATCCTTACCGATGAAGCTTCTGTAATTACTGGTTCATTGGGTATGTTGCCATCGGCTTCGGTAGGTATTCATACTTCCGTTTTTGAGCCTATTCATGGTTCTTATCCACAAGCAACCGGAAAAAATATTGCCAATCCTCTGGCTACGATTTTATCTGCTGCATTGATGTTTGAATATGCCTTCGGAATGATGGAAGAAGGTGCTTGGATTCGCGAAGCAGTAACTGCTTCTATGGAGGCGGGTATTGTCACTGAAGACATTTCAGATAAGGCTAAAGCTTATTCTACCACTGAAGTAGGGGAGTGGATTGTGAATTATCTGTCTAAAAAATAATGTGTTATTCACAATAAAAATTACTTTGATTTCTTGCTGATGGCAAGAATTCTGAGTGATTCTATTCGTTTTAATTGAATTAAGATTGGCCAACTAAATTGATTAGTTGGCCATTTTTATGATTATTTTTCGGAGAGTAATTTTTCAATATCAGCTGCTATATCTTCGGGTTTAGTAGTAGGAGCATAGCGTTGAATAGGATTACCTTTTTTGTCCAATAAGAATTTTGTGAAATTCCATTTGATGTCATTGCCCAGTGTTCCTTTTAAATTGTTTTTTAAGAAAACATAGAGTGTATCTGCATTTTTACCATTCACTTCAATTTTAGAAAAAAGTGGGAAAGTAACTCCGTAGTTTAAAGAACAAAAATTAGCAATATCCTTCTCTGTACCAGGTTCTTGTCCACCAAACTGATTGCAGGGGAACCCTAGAATGACCAGCCCTTTCTCTTTGTATTTTAGATAAAGTGCCTCTAATCCTTTGTATTGAGGTGTGAAACCACATTTGCTGGCTACATTGACCACAAGTACAACCTTGCCTTTGTAACTGTCCATGCCTATTTCTTTGTTTTGCAATGAATTGGCTTTGAATTTATAGAAATGATCTTGCCCTTGAGTTGTCTCCATGATAAAAAATGATAAGCTGATGAATAATATTGATTTTAGTTTCATAATGGAATGATTTTGTTTTTTAAGAGTTTCTTAGCGATTGATAATGAATAGAGTGAATCGTAATTAAGTCGTTTCTATTTGTTATGTAGTCTGCAAAAACGAGCCTTTGTATGACTATTTATTGTATAACATTTAAATGAAAAGAAAGTTGAAAGAATTTAAGAACTAAGTCGAATAAATGATGTTTTCACAATGGAATAATAAAAAATGTTACATTTTTAAATAATTAGAACAATTCAACAGAATCGTTATTAATTTAGAAGTGAATCTAGTTAAAATTAACCCTTTAAACTTCATATTATGAAAACCAAGAAAAATTTCGTACTAGACACCAATGTCATTCTTCACGATTATAATTGTATTCATAATTTTGAAGAAAATGATATTTACATTCCTATCGTGGTGTTGGAAGAGTTGGATCATTTCAAAAAGGGAAATGAACAAATTAACTTTAATGCCAGAGAGTTTGCTCGGGAATTGGATTTGATTGCTGATCATACCCTTTTTACACAAGGTGCAGATTTGGGAGAAGGGAAAGGTAAGTTATTTATTCTTACCGGCGGAGAGTATCCAGAATTGATTTCAAAATCATTTGTCGAACGAACGCCTGATCATCGTATTTTAGCTGCAGCCTTTGTACTAAGAGAAAAGGATTTGGCTCGAAAAACGATATTGATTTCCAAAGATATAAATTTGCGCATGAAGGCCCTCTCCTTGGGTGTGGAGGCGGAAGATTATATCAATGATAAAGTTACGGATATTAAAATTTTCAAAGAAAATCATGAGGTATTTGAAAATGTAGATTCTGACTTGATTGATCGAATGTACAAAGGTGAAGGTGCTGTTCCGGTTGAAGAATTTGATTTTCATGCAGACATTGAACCGCAATCTTGTTTTATTCTTAAAAGTAACAGGGCTAGTGTATTGGCTAGAATGGTTCAACAAACCGGAATGGTGAAAAGAGTCGATAAGGAACGCTGTTTTGGGATTGAACCCCGAAATGCAGAGCAAACTTTCGCCATGAATTTATTGCTGGATGATGACATTAAGTTGGTGGCTATTACGGGTAAGGCAGGTACTGGTAAGACGCTTTTGGCCCTTGCTGCCGCACTTCATAAAAGTGAAGTCTATAAACAGATACTCTTGGCACGACCAATTGTAGCTCTGGGAAATAAAGATTTAGGATTTTTGCCCGGTGATGAAAAGCAAAAAATTGCACCTTATATGCAGCCGCTTTTCGATAATTTGAATGTAATCAAACACAATTTTTCCTTCCAAGGAAAGGAAATACGACAGATTGATGAGATGCTTCAAAATGAACGTTTGGTGATTGAGGCTTTAGCCTATATTAGGGGACGAAGTTTAAGTGAAACGTTTATGATTATTGACGAAGCACAGAATCTTACACCCCATGAAGTAAAAACGATCATTACCCGAGCAGGTGAGGGGACTAAGATTATATTTACCGGTGATATTGAGCAAATTGACTCACCCTATTTGGATATGCTCTCCAATGGATTGGTCTACATGATCGACCGAATGCGTGGCCAGAGTATTTTTGCTCACATTAATTTAATGAAAGGGGAGAGAAGTTATTTGTCCGAACTGGCGAGTGACTTACTTTGAAAAAAGGTTTAAAACAGAAGTGACTTTTCTAAAGCTTATTGCTTTGGAAAAGTCACTTCTGTTTTAAACCTTCTCAACCAAATACATGCTGCAAACACCAAATGTAAATTTCTTGTGAATGTTTAATTTAAAGCCATTTTTGATTAAGATGTCAATCAATGCTTGCCCATTTGGAAAGGCGTGCATGGAGGCTGTTAAGTAATCGTAAGCATCTGTATCTGTGGAAAGGTATTTGGCGGTCATGCGAACAAAGATGCGGGTATATAGAAAATATGCTTTGAGTAACCATCCTTTTTTGGGCTCGTTCATTTCAAGTATTAATAAATGTCCTTTCGGTTTTAATACCCTGTTGATTTGTTGAAGACTCTCATCCAATTTCTCGAAATTTCTAATGCCAAAAGCAATGGTTGCGGCATCGAAACTTGCATCAGCAAAAGCAAGACTAGCGCAATCTTGAACTTCTAATTTGATTTTAGAGCTTAGATTTACATTTGATACTTTAATGCGTCCCACCGCCAACATTTCGTTGGAAATATCTACTCCAGTCACGAAATCTGCTTGTAAATACTCATGCGCTTTAATACACATATCTGCGGTACCTGCAGCAATGTCAAGAATATGTTTAGGCTGATAAGATTTAAGTGTTTTCAAAGCACTCTTGCGCCACAATCTTGCCATTCCCCAAGACATCAAATCATTGAATTGGTCATATTGGCCAGAAATGGTATTGAACATTCTTGCCAATTGCTCTGTCTTCTCTTCGTGTTGATTATATGGTTTTACTTTCGTAAAATCTGTTTCAACTGTATGTTTGTTTTTGTTCATTAAGTAGTAAATTTCAAATGTGTAATTGAAATAAGTAAATTGCTCTTAAGTACCCAGCCATATCGTTTCAACACTAGCGTACAAAATGTCGATTATTTGAGTTCATGTACTTATCTTTATAGTGTAGTTTTTTTTGATAATTTCAAAGCCCTAAAAATAAGAGTTATTCCCCATACTATAAATGGAAGGCTGAGAATTTGCCCCATATTGATTGGCATACTAGACTCAAATGCCTCTTGGTTTAATTTGATGAATTCTAATAAAAAGCGAGAGCCGAAAACGCCGATTAAGAATACCCCAAAAATTAAACCACTTTTCTTATAAGCTTCTTTTTTCCAATATAACCACCAAAGGATTACGAAAGTTGCAAGGCAATATAAGATTTCGTAAATCTGTGTCGGGTGCATGGCTTGTGTTTCACCGGTACGCACAAAGATAAAACCCCAGGGCAGGGAAGTGGCATTACCATAAATTTCTGAGTTCATTAAATTACCCAATCGAATAGAGGCACCACAAAGGGCAACGCCGATGAGTAGGCGATCAAATATCCAAACGATCCCTTTTTTAGAAACGTTTTTATTGTATAAAATCATGGCTATTAGAATACCAATAGCTCCACCATGACTTGCCAAACCACCACGCCAAACATAGAGCAGTTCCCAAGGACTTCCTAAATAGTGATTGCCGTATTTAAAGCTGATCCCTAAAAATGTTACAGGTTCAGGTAGCAATTGCCATTCATAGAACAAACAATGCCCCAAACGAGCTCCCACTACTGCACCAATCACTGTGTACATGAACAACTTATCCAACCAAAGTTCAGATATCTTTTCATGTTTGAAGATTTTTTGTGTAATCAACAAAGTGGCATAAATACCCAATGCCCATAGCAAACCGTACCAACGTATGGTAAGTGGACCCAAATGTAGAAGTGCTGGATCTACATTCCAAATTATATAGTTTAGCATAGTTTTACAAAAAAAATAATTAACTGCTTAGTGAACAAAGCACAGTTCACTAAGTAGTTAATTATTAATTATTAATTATAAATTATGAATTAAAAGCAGCTCCGTGGCAACTTTTGTATTTTCTACCACTACCACAAGGGCAATCGTCATTTCGCCCAACCTTTTTATCTACACGGATGGGTTCTGAACGTTGCTTTTCACGAGTATCTTGTTTCGTTGGATCTTCTGAATCGCCATTGCCAATTTCAGCTTTTTGGGTTTTGTATTTACTGAAATCAATATGCTTTTCAATTTTGGCTTCTCGTACTTGTTCTGGCTCACGCATCGGCACCTGACCGCGGGTTAATATTGCCAAAACTTTACGATTGATGCTGTCAATCATCTCTTTGAATAGACCAAAAGATTCAAGTTTGTAAATTAACAGTGGATCCTTTTGTTCGTAACTTGCATTTTGAACCGAATTACGCAATTCGTCCAATTGGCGAAGGTGCTCTTTCCATTCATCATCAATGATAAACAACAAGGTTTGTTTTTCAAATTCTGTTACAAGCTCTTTGGCCTCATTGTTATAGGCAGCTTTAAGAGGGGTTGTAATATTGAAAATACGTTTGCCGTCAGAAACTGGAATGAGAATATTTTCATACTGCTGACCTTTTTTCTCATACACATCTTTAATTACAGGATGTGCTGAAGCAGCCAATTTATCCATTTTGCGTTTGAAGGTATCCAAAGCAGCATCGGCAGTTTTGTTGCTCAAATTATTCGTTTTCATTGAGCTGAAAGCTTCCTCGTCGAATGGAGCATCCATTGCAAAAACTTTCAATAATGACTCTTGTAACTCTTCAAAATCACCACTGTTTTTAGCATTTTCTACAGCACTATCAGCTGCGTCGTAAATCATATTGGTGATGTCCACGCCGATACGTTCACCCATCAAAGCATGGCGACGTTTAGAATAAACCACTTCACGTTGAGAGTTCATTACATCATCGTACTCCAATAAACGTTTACGAACACCGAAATTGTTTTCTTCTACTTTCTTTTGTGCACGTTCAATAGATTTTGAAATCATGGAATGTTCAATCATTTCACCCTCTTCAAATCCAAGCTTATCCATAATGCCCGAAATCCTTTCAGAACCAAACAGACGCATCAAGTTATCTTCTAAAGAAACATAGAATATAGACGATCCTGGATCCCCTTGACGACCCGCACGACCCCGTAACTGACGATCGACACGACGGCTTTCGTGACGCTCTGTTCCGATGATTGCCAAACCACCTGCTGCTTTTACTTCCGCAGTTAATTTAATATCTGTACCACGACCCGCCATATTGGTAGCAATGGTTACCGTTCCTGTTTGACCAGCTTCTGCTACAATATCCGCCTCACGTTGGTGCAACTTGGCATTTAGTACATTGTGTCTGATTTTACGGCCGTTAAGCATACGGCTGAGTAATTCTGAAATTTCAACTGAAGTAGTACCCACCAATACTGGACGTCCTGCTTCTACCAATTGGGCCACTTCATCAATTACCGCATTGTATTTTTCGCGTTTGGTTTTGTAAACACGGTCTTCCATGTCTTTACGTGAAATCGGCCTATTGGTTGGAATGACCACCACATCTAATTTGTAGATGTCCCATAACTCACCAGCCTCTGTTTCTGCAGTACCCGTCATACCCGAAAGCTTGTGATACATACGGAAATAATTTTGTAAGGTAACCGTTGCAAAGGTTTGTGTAGCAGCCTCTACAGTTACTCTTTCTTTGGCTTCAATCGCTTGGTGCAAACCGTCAGAATAGCGACGACCGTCCATGATACGACCTGTTTGTTCATCAACAATTTTAACCTTATTGTCCATCAATACATACTCCACATCTTTTTCAAATAATGAATATGCTTTCAATAATTGATTAATGGTGTGAACGCGCTCTGATTTAACAGAATATGATTGAAGAATTTCATCTTTTATGTTTTGACGTTCTTCTGTCGATAGAGTTTTATTTTTCTCTAACTCAGCAATTTCGCTTCCAACATCTGGAAGAACGAAGAAATGAGCATCATCACTATTGTCAGTGATTAGATCTATACCTTTGTCAGTAAGTTCGATAGAATTGTTGCGTTCATCAATTACAAAATAAAGCGGATCAGTGGCAATGTGCATGTTCCGATTATTTTCTTGCATATAATTCTCTTCGGTTTTAAGCAAGATGGCTTTAACACCTTGTTCACTTAAATACTTGATCAAAGGTTTGTTTTTTGGCATCCCTTTGTAAGAGCGAAACAATGCCAATGCTCCTTCTTCTCGCTCTTTCTCATCACTTGACTTCATCAAGTTACGAGCATCTGCTAGGTATTTGGTTGCAAGCGTCTTTTGAGTTGTTACTAAACGCTCTACTTTAGGACGTAATTCTTCAAAAAGTTGGTCTTCACCTTTAGGAACGGGTCCGGAGATAATCAAAGGCGTACGAGCATCGTCAATAAGTACTGAATCGACCTCATCCACAATGGCATAATTGTGTTTGCGTTGTACCAAATCGGATGGACTGGTTGCCATGTTATCCCTTAAATAATCAAAACCAAATTCATTGTTGGTTCCAAAAGTAATATCCGCCAAATAAGCTTCACGACGTTCATCGGAATTTGGACGGTGTTTGTCGATACAATCTACCGATAAACCGTGGAACATATACAAAGGTCCCATCCATTCAGAGTCACGTTTGGATAGGTAATCATTTACAGTAACTACGTGTACTCCTTTGCGTGTTAGAGCATTAAGGAAAACTGGTAAGGTTGCAACAAGCGTTTTTCCTTCTCCCGTACCCATTTCAGAAATCTTACCTTTGTGCAAAACCACACCACCGAACAATTGTACATCATAATGCACCATTTCCCATTTGATGGTATTTCCACCAACGGTCCATTCGTTTTTATAGTGTGCCTTATCTCCTTTAATACTTACAAAATCAAATTTTGTAGCCAATTCACGGTCAAAATCATTGGCAGTAACAATCAATTCTGAATTTTCTGAAATTCTACGGGCCGAATCTTTCACAATGCTGAATGCCTCGGGTAAAATCTCGTCCAAGACCTCTTCGTATTTATCGGTAATTTCTTTTTCTAAGCGATCTATTTCAGTATAGATTTTCTCTCTGAGGTTAATCTCAGTCTCTTCAATACTGGCTTTCAACTCAGAAATTCTATCTACCTCAACAGCTACATACGCTTGTATTCTAGCCTTAAGTGATTCAGTTCTTTCACGAAGTTCATCATTTGAAAGATTTGAAATTTCGGTATAAACCGCCTTGATCTTATCTACGAAAGGTGTAATTTCTTTTAGGTCACGTTGCGCCTTATTTCCGAAAATTTTTCCTAAAAAATCGTTAAATCCCATGGTGTTGATTTATTATTAATAATGAACAATTTGTAATTGTCAAGAACTTT
>CANFFA010000040.1 GCA_947445425.1 Paludibacteraceae bacterium | reverse complement strand
TATTATTTATTACAAAAGCCTATTCTTACACAAACCACCTCTTTTTATACCAAAAAGCCAAATTCACCAAGGCAATCATGGCTGGTACTTCCACCAATGGTCCGATAACGGCAGCAAAGGCTTCTCCAGAGTTGATGCCAAAGATAGCAATGGCAACGGCAATGGCCAGTTCGAAGTTGTTACTAGCGGCAGTAAAAGATAAAGTCGTAGATTGTTCGTAAGTCGCTCCTACTTTTTTGCTCATCCAAAAGGAGCTCACAAACATGATGATAAAATATATCAACAAAGGGACGGCTATGAGTAAAACATCCATTGGAATTTTAACGATATATTCTCCTTTTAAAGAGAACATTACCACAATGGTAAATAGTAAAGCAATCAGCGTCAATGGGCTTACTTTGGGGATAAAAACTGTTGTGTACCAGTTTTCATCTTTTAGGCGGATCAGAACAAAACGTGTTAAGAAGCCTGCAATAAAAGGAATTCCTAAATAAATAAATACGCTTTTAGCAATTTCAGAAATCGTAATGTTAGAAACTGCATCACTGGTTGGAATGCCGAACCATGCTGGGGCAATGGCAATAAAGAAGTAGGCATAGATTGAAAAAAACAGTACTTGAAACACTGAGTTAAAAGCTACCAAGCCAGCTGCATATTGCGTATCTCCTTTTGCCAAATCATTCCAAACAATTACCATGGCAATGCATCTTGCCAATCCAATCATGATAATGCCATAGACATAAGGCAGATTGGCATTGTTTTCGCCTGGAAAAAATTTAAATAAGGCTACAGCCAATCCAAACATCAAAACAGGTCCTATTAACCAATTTTGTACCAAGGATAATAATAAAATCTTCCAATTACGAAAAACCTCACCGAGTTCCTCATATTTAACTTTTGTGAATGGAGGATACATCATCACCATTAAGCCAATGGCAATGGGGATGTTCGTTGTACCCGTAGAAAGGCTGTTCCAAAACTGAGCTACAGCGGGAAATAGCCAACCCGAAAGCACCCCAATAAACATGGCTAAGAAAATCCAAAGGGTAAGGTAACGATCTAGAAAACCTAAGCGCTTGTTCATAATTGAGATTTGATTTGTTCCACATAAAATTTGTAGAAACCTTCTTTAATCTGATTACGAACCCGAATAAACTCACTCCAAATAAATTCTTCAGTTCCCACCGCATGGCTTGGATCATCGAAACCAATGTGCAAGCGATGTTTTACATTCCCAATAAAGGCAGGACAGCTTTCGTTGGCGCCACCGCAAACGGTAATTACATAATCCCATTCCTCATTGAGGTATTTTTCTACTGAATCTGAAGTGTGATTGCTAATATCAAGACCCGCTTCTGCCATTGCTTTAACAGCCTTAGCGTTCAATTTACCACTGGCTTCAGTTCCTGCAGAACAAACCGTTAAAGAAGCATCGAAAGATTGTAAAAAACCATGTGCCATTTGGCTACGGCAAGAGTTGCCGGTACAAAGAATGAGAACTTTCATAAATAGTGTTTAGTGATTAACGTTTAGTGATTAGTGATAAACGATTAGTGATTAGTGTTAATGATTAGTATTAATCACTTAACACTAATCACTAAACACTATCCTTTTTCGAAAATTAAAATGTTAGATCCGAGCCATCAATCGATTGAGTAAAGCTCGCTTTACCCATCGTAAATCCACGCTCTATTTTAATAGTTGGGAAATTACCCTTCTGCCATGCATCCATCCCCCCTTCTAGGGTGAAAATTTTATCAGCCTCCCAGCCTTGTTCTAGCAAAAATTGTGCTGCTTTAGGACTATCTACACCAAATTGACAGGCAAAAATAATTTTACTATCCTTCGGAATATCCATATAATTCTGACTAAATAGACTATAGGCAATATTATTTACGCAAGGTACCTTGAAGGAGAGTTGCTCTACCTCATCACCTTCTCTCAAATCTATTAGCAATGCAAAAGCCTGAAGATAATTATTTGCTAAGTCAGGACTGATCTGTTTTATGCTATCCATCATCAATGATTTAAAATATGAAACCAATCTGAAATCTAAGGTCAATTTATGACAACCAACCTTAGATCTCAAATCAATTCCCAACAGTATTTAGCAACAAGAACCATTCGATCCACCACCACAACAGCCACCACCGGTTTCGGTTAATTTAGCCATAGTGAAATTTGGATTTGGTTTAATGGTTGGGAATTTCGCAGCACTCCAGGCATCAATTCCACCTTCTAGGCTGAAAATTTTATCAGCATCCCAACCTTGAGCGGCCAGATATTGTGCAGCATTTAAACTTCTCACCCCTAAATGACAAGCAAAAATTAAGATTCGATTGTTAGGGATTTCCGTAAAGTTCTGATCAAAAAGACTATAGGCAACGTTGGTTACACAAGGAACATTGAATGCTAGTGCATCTACTTCTTCACCTTCTCTAACGTCAATTAATAAGGCATCCACTTTAAGATACTCATTTGCCTGTTCAGGACTTATTTCTTTTATATTGCTCATGATTAAAATTTTATTGCTATTCGCAAGGTTTATTACTATCACATTGAACAGTTGCGGCCTTTATTGGTTCAAAAAAAGCTTCGAAAAGTTTCAATTTTTCAGTAATAGTAGCATTGCACAAACAATAATTTATTTTCAAACCCTCAATTTCACCATGTATCAAGCCCATCGTACGCAGTTCTTTCAGATGTTGCGAAACGGTAGTTCGGCTTAAAGGCAAATGGTCAGAAATATCACCAGAGATACAGCTTTTGCTTTCTGATAAGTATTTTAGAATGGCTAAACGTGCTGGGCTTGACAATACTTTCGCAAATCCAGCCAATTCATTTATCTCAATATCAAATACTTCAGTCTTCATTATCTAACAATAATTTTATGTCGCAAATTTACGACATAAAATGAAATTATACAAATAATGGGTATTACAATTTAATGACAATCATTTTCAACTACAAAATTTTACCTACAATTAGGGATTGTAGACCACTTTCAGTAGCAATATCTTTGCATCGTAATCAATAAAAAATAAAACAATGCAAAAATTAGTTCTATCAACCATTATTTTCTTTTCTTCTTTTACAATGTTTGGGCAAAGTACTGACAGTATCAATAGCCCTTATGGTGCCAATGGCCGTTATATTAATAGTGCGGACAAACTTCTTAAAACAAATGGTAATTTGGTTATTGGTGGTTACGGCGAAGTGAGCTACAATCAGCCTTTAAATGCTGACAAATCCTATAATGGAAAAATGGACGTACAGCGTATGGTGATGCTATTGGGGTATAATTTCAGTCCTAAAACACAATTCATCTCTGAAATAGAATATGAACATGTAACTGAAGTTTATGTAGAACAGGCATTTTTACAACACAAGATTAATAATTATTTAAACTTTAGGGCTGGATTAATGTTAATACCAATGGGTATTATCAATGAGTACCACGAGCCTACAACTTTTAATGGAGTGAAACGTCCCACGGTTGACAATGCCGTTGCACCGACTACTTGGAGAGAAATTGGAATGGGCTTTAGTGGGAATATCATGGAAGCTAACATTAAGTACCAAGCCTATGTGGTGAATGGTTTTAATGGATATTCATTAGACAAAGAAAAAAAACCTGTTTATGGTATGAGTGGAGATAAAGGTTTTAGATCTGGTCGTCAAAAAGGAGCTGATTCCTACATAAGTTATCCGAACGTAACTGCCAAAGTAGAGTACTACGGTATTAGAGGATTAAACTTAGGACTATCCGGCTATTTTGGAAAAACACAAAGTACGTTATATGATAACCTTGAAAAATCAAATGTACTTGCCAATGCAAAAGCAGATTCATCGGTAATCGGAATTTCAATGGTGGGATTGGATGCACGTTATAACACGGGTGGACTACAATTGAGAGGTCAATTATATTATGTATCAAACTCAAATACAGACCAATACAATAAGTTCGCAAAGTATGCCAATAATAAAGGAATTGGCAGTCAAATGATAGGTTCTTACGTAGAAGTTGGCTATAATGTATTTAGAAGTTTTAAAAGCATTACAACAGAATTGATTCCATTTGTAAGATTGGAAAACTCAAATACTCATTTGGCTACAACAGGTACATTTACAAAAAACAAGGACTACAATAAAAATTTAATCACCACAGGTTTAACCTATAAACTTACCCGTAATGCCTGTTTGAAAGCAGATATGCAATTCGAAAAAGCCGAATCGGCAAGCGAATATACTAAAACTTTCAATGCTGGACTTGGTGTAATGTTCTAATATACGATAGATGTATAAGCTTATATTTTTTTTGCTAATTAGTATCAATGTTGGTCTGAGTGCTCAGACCAACATTGAATATTTACCGAAACTACTGAATACTGAATTAAGCAAGGCCAATGGCTATACGCCAGTATTATTGGAGTGCGCTCAGAAAAATGAGAAAAGCTCCATCAATGGAAAATACTTTGCTGTTTCAAACTTTCTTGAAAATTCAAATGTAAAATATGTCTATGTAGGGCGTGTAAAATCCTGCAGGGCAGGGGGATGTTCCATTGATAATAGTTATTCAGGAAATAACCTCAGTGAGTATTTTGACTATTTTATCTTGTACAATAAAAGTCTTAGTGTAGAATTAGTACGCGTATACAATTATCAAGCTACCCATGGACAAGAGGTAACTAATAAAAGTTGGCTAAAACAATTTAAAAACTACGATGGGAGTACTGAGCTTACAGTAGGAAAAAATATTGATGCAATCTCCGGTGCAACCATTTCAGTGAATGGACTTGCTGCAGATATTGAGCACAAAACGACAAATTTAAAACAAAATATACTTCAATAAACGAAATATTATTCGAACCAAAATTCTTGTGTATGCTTTTTAAAAGAATCAGTTTTTTTCTCCTTTGTATTCTGACATCATCTATATCCTTTGCAGTATTGTATGTACCCACAACTGCTGATGCTGCAGCTCAGAATGTTAATCTTGACTACTTAAATCAAGGTAGGCTTTTGTATACAAAAACCTGTTCATCTTGCCATACAATTCATTTACCATCAGAATACACCAAGATGCAATGGGCTTTGACTATGAACAAAATGCAAAAAAGGGCCAAAATAACGGATGAACAAAAAGAGATGATTTTCAGGTATTTGATTACAAAAGCAAAGTAAATAGAACTGAATTCACTAGAATAAGTTATATTCAAAAAAAACACACCACGACCCAAAGAGTTTATTATTAGCTCTTTGGGTCGTGGTGTGTTTGTATGCTAAAGTTCAAAAAACTTTTCAAACAGGAATCAAAGTATTGGACTAAAGAGCCTTGCGAGAGACTCTTTGAACTTTTGAAATTTCTTTCGCTTCCTCCACCCCTCTAAACTTAGCTCTTCGCAACCTTTGATATCTTGTAAAAACAGCTCTTTTAACTGTAGCGCTGTTTTGCTTTCATAGATAAACGCATTGGCTTCAAAATTCTGACCAAAACTACGCTCATCTAAATTACAGGATCCAACGATTGAAATAAAATCATCGATAACAATCGCCTTGCTGTGAAGAAAGCCTTTATTATATTGGTAAATTCGGACTCCAGCTTCCATGGCACGACCAAAATAAGTTCTCGTGCTAGCATCTGATAATGCAGAATCTGATTTAACCGGAATCAAAAGTCTTACATCAATACCACTTAATGCTGCTATTTGAATACAGTTTTCAAGTACACTGGGCGGTATATAGTAGGGAGTGTGGATATATATGTATTTAGTCGCATTCACCATTGCATAGGAGATCCCTTGCAAAATAGCCTTCCAATCCGAATCTGGACCGCCGGTCACAATTTGAATCAGATTATCATTATCAAATTTCTCTGGTTTAGGAAAATAGCTTGAACCTTGAATAAATTTTCGCTCCACAAAATACCAATCCACCAAAAATGAGAGCTGAAGTCCATGTACTACAGCACCTTCCATCCGTATAAAGGTATCACGCCAAGTACCCAAAGTATTCCCATAAATATAACGATCGGCAACATTTAACCCACCCGTAAAACCAATTTTCCCATCAACAATTACCATTTTACGGTGATTACGATAATTTATTTTACTACGGGAAAAACGCAATCTTAAAGGCAAAAAAGATCTTACAAAAGCACCGGATTCGCGCAAAGTTTTTAAGTATTTTTTGGACAAATCAAAACTCCCCCAATAATCATAAATCATTCGGACGCGCACACCTTCTTGTGCTTTTTGTATGAGCAACTCCCGCAATTGGTTGGAAATCCTATCATCTCCAAAAATAAAAAACTGAATGTGTATGTGCTTTTTTGCATTTCTTATCGCCTCAAAAAGTGAGTTGAAAGTTGTTTCGCCATCGGCAAGTACCTCAATTTTATTCGAAGCATACCCAAGCGAATCATTGTTATGGTACAATAGTTTTACTAATTTCAACTGACTATCAGTTAGTCCTTTGGTCTTAATCTCTTCTAAATCTAGATTGGCTACTGGACGATTATTGACCCTTCTAATACTTTTTTTGGAGATAATCTTTATTTTTCGGTGATCTTGTCCGACTAATAAATAGAGAATTAATCCAAACAATGGTAAAAAAATCAATACCATTACCCATGCAAGGGACTTGGCCGCATTTCTATTTTCCATCAACAATACTAAAATAGTACTTATCAGCGTATAGATATAAAGTGGAAGTAAAAGTATGGATAGAATTTCAGTCATTTTTATTTGCAAAAATTATAATTTTTATTTTGATAGAAAAGCCAATTGTGCTCATTAAAAATCTTTGTAGTGATGGGTAAGCAGCCAAGAATAGGAGCAAAAATCCCTGATTCTATAAGCATTGGCGAAACTTCTATATTGGCCTCATCCCAACAATCATTTTGAATAAAGTAATTTAATAATTTCGCTCCTCCTTCAACAAGAACTGAATGAATATGCCTTTCGTAAATTTCCTGTAAAATAGTCTGCAGGCAATTTTCATCAAATTTAATTTGTATATATTCAATGGATGCTTGCTTATCTTTTACTTGCTCAGTGAATATCAAGGTAGGTATACTTCCATCCAATAAATGGTAATGAGCTGGAATCTTCCCTTCTCTATCAATAGCAATACGGATGGGTGATTTCCCTGACCAATTCCGCACCGTAAGGGATGGATTATCAAGTAGAACAGTATTAGTCCCTACTAAAATCGCTTGATTCTCCGATCGCATTTGATGTGTTAATTGTCTAGTAATTGGATTTGATATCACCAAAGGGGGCTCGTTAACACTTTCTCTATTTATATCAATAAAGCCATTCTGCGTTTGTGCCCATTTAAGTAAAATGTATGGTCGTTTTTGTTCCTGAAAAATAAAAAATCGCTTGTTCAAACTACGGCATTCAGCTTCCAAAACACCCACCACTACATCAATTCCAGCAGCACGAAGTATTTCAACCCCTTTCCCAGCAACTTTGGGATTTGGGTCTAAAGTACCAATTACTACTTTTTTAATACCATGCTTCACAATTAAAATCGCACAAGGAGGCGTTTTGCCATAATGAGAACAGGGTTCTAAATTGACATAAAGTGTTGACTTTGCAATCAGTTCAGGATGCTTAACATCCGCAATAGCATTGGGCTCCGCATGTGGTTCTCCATACCGTTGGTGATAACCTTCGCCAATTATTTGATCATCTAAGACTAAAACAGCACCAACCATGGGATTAGGTGCTACATATCCTCCTCCAAATTGCGCCAGTTCAAGGCAGCGCTGCATATATTTTTGTTCGTAATTCATATTCTTCATTTTGTAATCATTCTTGATGAAACAAGCTTTGTTTCTTATATTTATTTGAAGCGGGCCATAAAACAACTAACTTTGCAAGCCAATCAGTGGCAAATTGGCATATTATTTAATTAGCAAATTATTTCCGCATGAAAAACACATTGATTTATATGGAGAAGGAACTTGAAAACCTTTATCCAGCTACTGAAATCAAGAGTTTCTACTATTTAATAGTCGAGAAATTAAATTCTTGGAGTCGCACAGAAATTATCGCAAACAAAAATACAGTTTTTTCTGAACAACAACATCAAACAATGCTCGCTTTTATAAAGCGATTGAAGAATTTTGAACCAATACAATATATTCTTGGCGAAACAGAATTTTATGGCTTAGATTTTCAGGTTAATGCATCAGTACTTATCCCTAGGCCTGAAACTGAAGAATTGGTAGAGTGGATACAAAAGGAGAATGAAAGCAAAACAGTTCTCGATATGCTTGATGTTGGAACAGGAAGCGGGTGCATCGCCATTAGCTTGAAAAATATATTCCCAAACGCTAAAGTTGACGCCTATGATGTTTCTGAAAAAGCTTTGGAAGTTGCCATTGCCAATGCAAAGAAGAATAGCCTTTTGGTGAATTTCAGTAAAGTGGACATTTTAAATCAGGCCCTTCAGCCTAGCGAAAAATGGGATGTCATTGTCAGCAATCCCCCTTATATTCCTGAGCAAGAGAAGATAGAAATTCTACCAAACGTATTAAATCACGAACCACATCTTGCCCTTTTTGTTCCCAATGATTCTCCTTTACATTTCTATAGTGCCATTGCTTTGTTTGCCATAAAAAATTTAAAACCAAAAGGAAAGTTGTATTTTGAAATACATAAAGATGCTGGTGAAAGCTGTATGGAACTACTTTCGATGTTGGGATTTGCAAATATTGAACTCCGGAGGGATATTTCGGGGAATGATAGAATGATTAGGGCTCAATTTCTTTAGCAATCGGATCATTTTGCAAAGGATTGACGACATATCACAATGCTAAAAAGCCGTTTTAGAATATCTAAAACGGCTTTTCTTTTAGTTTGAAGTGAATTAATCTTCTATATTTCCTGTTCTTTTAAGAACTCCCCACAATACCAATTCACCTTTCATTGCCTTGAGGAATGCTTTTAGTAATACCACAAATAGCAATTGTCTATAAACAAATCGCTGAACAAATAAGTAAAGGGCATGCTTCAATTTGAATTTTCTCTTGTCTAACTTATAAGCTAAAATTGAGATCATACAATCGATAAAATAGTAAAGGAAGTAGAAGAAAGTATATTCAGCCGCATTATAGCTAAACAATCCGCCGATAAACATAATATCAACTACTGGTGAAAACAGAGGAATTATAAAATTATAAACCAACAAGTTAGGAAGTATGATCCAACCAATATTGGCTTGTCTACTGTTGAATAACAAATCACGGTGCTTCCAAAAACTCTGCATCATACCAAAAGTCCAGCGTGTACGTTGTTTGATGAACATCGTTAGACTTTCAGGTGCTTCTGTAAAAGCCAAGGCCTCATTACAAGAACGGATGCTGTAATTAGCACGTAAAAGACGCACCGTTAAATCGCAATCTTCTGCTAATGTATCGGTAGTGAAACCTTGAATTTCTTCCAATGCTGATTTTCGGAAGGCCCCAATTGCTCCAGGAATTACCAAGATTGCATTTACATAATCAAAGGCACGTCGCTCAAAGTTCTGACTCGTAGTATATTCTATTGATTGCCAATTGGTCAGCATATTACGCGTATTACCAACCCGAACATTACCGGCAACAGCTCCAATGTTTGCATCGGAAAAGAGAACAATCATTTTTGAAACTGCATCTGGTGCCAACATGGTATCGGCGTCAATGCACACTAAAATTTCACCGGAGGCTTGCTGTATTCCAAAATTTAAAGCAGAAGCTTTTCCACCATTAGGCTTGGTAAGTATCTTGACATTTGGATGTTGTCCATAAGCGGACTGAACCCTTTCCAAGGTTTCGTCCTTTGAACCATCATCAACAAATACAATGTCAAAATTAGAATAATCAGACGCCAAAAGATATTTAATCGTCCTTGTTGCATTCATCTCCTCATTATAAGCAGGGACAATAATGCTAATTTTAGGATGATAATTTTCTATAACTATAGCTTCCTTTTTCTCTTTTCTATTTTGCAGAACGGCCAAAATACCTATTGTCAAAAGCCTAAGTATAATTAGGATAATGGCAATGATGAAAAATCCGTGAATGAAATTTTGCCACAAATAGGTAATGGTAAAAAACATTAGATCCAAGAATTGTGAAAATTGAAGTTTCTTTTCCACAGCGGGCATCACTTGATCACGTGTTTTACCCATTAATTCAGAAACAGTTACAAATTCATATCCAAGCTTTTTATATGCTTCAATAATTCTTGGCAAAGCCAAAATTGTTTCCGTACGATCTCCTCCTGCATCATGCAACAACATAATATTTCCCATATTTCTATTGGTAACGGCTCTTGCTACAATAGAATCAGCTCCAATACCTTCCTCCCAATCATTTGGGTCAATATAGGAGGTCACCGAAATATAACCTTCATCCTTGGCAACCGATAAAGGTCTAATTTGCAATACGTTTTTAGGCTCAGCATCTGTATTGTAGGGTGGTCTAAACAATAAGGTGGATCGATGTAGAATACTTTCCAACAACAACCTGGTAGATCTTAACTCAATGCGCTCTCTATTGGCCGAGGTAATTTCTAAGTTAGGGTGTGTAAAAGTATGATTTCCAATCTCATGCCCCTCATTATAAACCCTTTTAATCAGTGGAATATTGTTCTCTATACTCATTCCGGTTACGAAAAAAGTTGCAGGGACTTTATACGCTTTTAGTATGTCTAAGATGGCTGGTGTATAGTCAGAATTCGGACCGTCATCAAAAGTAAGGGCGATTTTTTTAGGATTTTTCGCACCAAAACGTTTGAGCATGTAAGAACTCGGTAAAGTGAGGTATTTCTCTTCTGTAATAAGTTGATCGGCAGTGTCAAATGATAATTTTGTAAGACCTTCAATCGGCTCATTCATCATTTCTAGGATTTCACCTTTACCGTCATAATTAATAGATGGCAAGGAGCTAATGTGCTCTAAATCTTTTATTTTGAAAGGATAAATTTTTAAGTGTTCTTCACTCAAATCCTTAGAATAAAATTTCCAAATACGCTCATCTTCAGAACCAAGGTACCAAAGTGCAACGCCACCAGCTTCGTAATCATTGGCCGTGCGAAGAATATTAAAAGTTCCCGCCATGTCATTACAGTGCGCTTCGTGCTCATTTCCAGCATCATCTGTATACTGCATCACCACATCTGATTGGCTCTGGTTGAACTTCACCTCCGCATCATGACCTTTAGCCAAAGAAACCATCCCTTGGTAGGAGATTTTAGTACCCATTTTGCCTTTTTCCCAATCAAAACCATAGGCAGCCACGCACAAAACTATTTTTTGGGATGGAACT
>CANFFA010000039.1 GCA_947445425.1 Paludibacteraceae bacterium | reverse complement strand
GGCTTTTTTATTCGGCTATTGAAAATTAGTTGATAGACAACATATTTATTTGCATTCTGAAACTTATGGTTTATAGCGTATGAATGTGTATTAGATAAGCTCAAATTTCTGAATGCAGTGCTCTTTATTCTTCTAAAATGAAAAGGCTGCTCCTACCATAACATTTATTCCTTGTACTTCGTATCCATAGAAGTATTGATTTTTAGTATTGAGAAGGTTGTTGATTTTTATAAATGAAGATATCCAATTGTTGAAGCTATAGCTTCCCCCTAGGTTGATATCCATTTTATTTTTCATGGCCATAGATAGATTTCCCAATTTTGCATGGCGTCCTACTTCATAATACGCACTAGCAGAGATATTGATTTCTTTCGTTATTTGAATGTTTGTGCTCATGTCTCCTTCCCATACAGGCTTGTTCCATGCGTATGGTTCAGTGTTTACATTCCAACTATTATATGCAGCTTTAGCTTGTATATTTAGCCATCCATGAAGGTTGTAGTTTGCTCGTAATCCCAATTTAAGAACTGAAGCATCACTGTAGATTACATTGAACCGATTGGTGTACAGATTTGAATCTGATTTTAAGATAGTTGTTGTGCTATATGATTTGTTTACAAAGAAATACTGACTCTTCACTTTTCTATAATCAATGTATGCATCTAGCATTAGATTATAGAGTGGTTTTAATTTAAATCCAGCAAATAGATTTACTGGTGTATAGGTGTCTTCTACTCTTAATTCTGATAATAGATATCTGTTTTCTGTAAGAATATCATTCATAGTATTGATTGCATATCCTCCCGAAATCCCACCATACAAGGATAAGTATTTAGGAAGAGCCTTCCATTCTCCATTTATATCTGCTGATGGACTGGCTGTTTTCCCATTGGCTATAGGAAAGCTTGATTTTGCCCCCAACCTTACTTTCCAATTTTCACGTTCAATTCCATAATAGGGATTTATGCTAAAAATGGAATAACCACTTTCGAAGTTCAGTAATGATGGTGATTTTGATTGGTAAGCTAAATTGTACAGATCTATATCCAATCCCATTCTATTATTATGGTTGGGTATACTGAATCGACCCAATGTGTGTATCAAGTGTTCATTGGTTTCATTCTTAGTGTTGAGTAATTTGTATTCGAGCTCTGCATTATAGCGTAGTCCTTTGGTTGATGGTGCTGATTTAAAACCTGCGTATGCATTGAGCCTCCAGAAAGTATTTGTTGAATCTTTAAGAAATGTATTTAAATCAAGCTTAGCTCTGTTTTTATTTAAGCCTTCTCTATTTTTTTCTGTAAAGTTAGCTGATGGGTCACCAACTAAACCTTTTATATTCGAGTGATTGGCACTGTCATTGAAATTATTACCATAATACTTAAAGTATTCATGCCCACCACTCATTCCAGCATATAAATCAAAGGCACTAAAGTTTTTGTTGAATAACAAAGATGCTTTTGTATTTGATAGGGTTTTGTTTTCAAAGGTAGCGAGATGATTCAATGAAAAATCTAGTTTACTGTCGGATTGTGTTACTATCGGATAGGCAAAGTTAGCCAAAGTGTTCAAAGGATTTCCAAAGCCTAAACGGGCGTATCCTGCATTTTTATTTTTGTTTTTATTGCTGGCAGGTTGTATTGATGATAAGGTGTGGAGATTGTAATCTACCGAAAGTGGTAAATTGAATTCCGAGTATTTTGCAGCAGTCTTCTCAATATTGGGTTCGAGAAGATTTGGTAATGAGTTTATTTTTCCTACGTCTTGAATGACTGGTTTATACTCACGTTCTACATTTACATTTCTGTTAACGATAGAATCTTCCGCTTGTAGATTGATACATAGTGGAGTTATTAGTAATAAGAAGATGGTGATTATGTTTGTTAAATTTTTCATTTTGAAAAAAATGTGCTAATTAATTAATGTGGCAATACCCCAATGGGGCTAGTGGTGAATTAGGTGCTCTTCTTATGAGCAAAACTGTATACTTGGTTACTCGTCAACTTGTTTACTGACTAATTTATAATTGTTTGCTGTTCTCTCAGCGTGATTTTATCTAATCTATCTTTGATTAAGTTTTGAATTTCATCCTCTATTGTATAATTATTTTTCAAACTTAATAGGTATTGCTTTGCTTGAAAGTCATAGTTTTGCTAGATGTATATATCTGCTAAAAGAACAAAGCTACGTGCCAACCAGAATTGATGTGGCGTATTCTTTTTTGCATAGTCCATGATCTCATTTTCCGCATCAGAAGGTTTGTTTTGTTCAAAGTATAAGTTTGCTAAAAGGTACTTTGCTTCTGCACCATTTTCGGTACGGGTATTCACAGATAATAGAATTAAGTCTTCAGTTGCTAGTGATGATTGTTTTATAGCTAAATAAGCTTTTGCTCTATTGTATCTGGATTCAATTTTCAGACTTTCTGAGGCTTGTTGATCATTAATGAGTTCAGTGGCAATGTTAATGGTAGATTGATGATCGTTAAGGAAGTAGCTGCAACGTAAAATTCCCAGCTTTCCTGCATATCTTTTATCAGGACTTTGTGCTAGACCCTCGAGCTGTATGAAGTATTTATGTGCTATGGCGTAATCCTTTTTATCGAAGGTAATCTCAGCACATCTGGTGATTGCTTCCTCTGTATATTGATTTCCATTGATGCTTAATAAAGCTTGATATGATTTTAAAGCATTTTCTTTGTCATCAATCTTATAGTAACTGTCTGCTAAATAGTATTGTGCGGTTGTACAATATCTGCCACCTGCACAGAATTTATTCAGATAGGTTTGCATACCTACAATAGCTTTCGCATAATTAGCCATCATGTACTGTTTTTCCGTTGCTATATAAGATAAAGAGTCTTCTCGACTAGCTGTAGCCACGCGGATACTACCCCCTAAGGTCTTAGTATATGCCAAGTAAGCTGGAATATCATTCAATTCAATGTATACCGTTTCCAAGCTCTCTAAAGCAGTGAAAGACTCTTCGCTACCAGGATATTTTGCAATTACATTTTTATAGGATACAATGGCTTGATCAAAATTATTTCTATTGAAATTTATCATAGCTATTTCCAAAGCGGATTTACGCGCTAAATCACTTGTAGGATATGCTTTTAATAATCTGTCGTATGTTTCGATAGCTTTGGCATCATTTTGCATGGTTAAGTAAGAACGTCCAATTTCATACAGTGCATCATCGCTATATTCGGATTTCGGATAATTGCTGATTAGATCTTCTAATTTTGAGATTTTATCATCGTATTTCTTCTGTAAACCAGAGACGTAGGCTCCTTGAAAGATAGCGTAGTCGGCAGTATTTGGACTTGCAGTAGCAGCTTTTTGATAATATACTTCGGCATTAGTAAAATCACGACCATTGAAATAGCAGTCGCCAATTCTGTTGAGTGCATCTGAAAAATTTACTACTTTGGAATTAGATTCTTCTTCAATATACTTCAAGAACCAAGTTAAAGCTTCAGTATAATCTTTTTGAGAGAAATAGCCATAGGCCAAAGCGTAATTTGCCGTAATCTTGTTTGCACTTGACATTGCATATTTATTGTCAAAAAATGCAAGTAAATCTATGATACAAAGTTCAGACTTATTGATGCGATAATATGCGTCCGCACGCCAAAATAGATTTTCTGCAGAGTATTTTCCAATCATAGAACTCTGTAAAGATAAGGAGAAGAATTTGATTGCTTCTTCCATTTTGTTGAGGGTAAATGACTCAGTACCTAGTTGATACAATAAGTATTGTTTGGTTTCAATTAATTGTGAGCTTGGCTTTTTTATTTTTAGAATAGATTGGTAGGCGGCTTGATAGTTTTTTGTGAACATGTAGACCGAAGCTAAATAATCATAAGCCTTGTCACAGTTTCTTGAACGAGGGAATTCAGTGAGGAATTGTTCAAAAGCTTTGATTGATTCCCCGAAAGCAGTAGTGGTTTGGTAGCTCGTCAGTGCATAGTTGAAGAGTGCTTCTTCCCGTACAATTTTGTTGAAATTGGTACGTAAAGATGCTTCAAAAGCCAAACGTGCATTGTTAATATCCTCCAATTTTACATAGGCATTCCCAAGGTGCATGTAGGCATTTTCAGTCATTTCATCCTTTTCTGTAGTGGCTCTGGAAAGATATTTTACTGTGTTGTTGTAATCTTTTTGTTGATAATAAGATAGTCCAAGTAAGTACATATCGCTTCGAAGTACTTTTTGTACCAATTTTTCGTAGTTTTTTAAATAGCCAATGGCTTTGGCGTACTCTTGTTTTTTGTAGGCAATCTCACCTTGAATTCTGAATATTTCTGAATTGTTTTTATTGTTTGGGTATTTGGCAAGAAGCTTTTCTGCACGTTCATTTAATTTATCATACTCTTTTTGAGAATAATAAATTTGAACTATGTAATACGGTATAATATCAGAATAGCTTGGGTTGTTTTCTAAATTTAAAAATTCAGGAAGTGCAATTTTGTAATTTTTAAGCGCGTATTCAGAATAAGCGTAATAGTAAGTCGCCGGAATTTGGTAGGGAGAGCTGATGTTTTTTAAGTCTTTAAAAATGTTAGAGGCTTGTGTGTAATTGGCTGTCCCAATCGAGGCATAGCCTTTACTGAACTTGAAATCTGTACGGTCCTCGTCCCCCAGGTGTTTTTCTGTAGTAAGATCAAATGATTTAAGTGCTAATTTATAGCGTTTTTTATCATATGAAATCATCCCCTGCATGGCATTTGCCTGGTCGTAAAATGGGGTATAGGGATATTGTAGAATATGATTTTCAAGCATTTCAGCTGCATTTTCCTGTCCCATTTTATAGGAATTTGCTGCCAAATAAAATTCAGCTTCCTCAATTTGTCCTGCTTGTGTAGGTTCTGTTTCTTGAAGAAATGCTTCAAAATTACGATAAGAAGCTGCGTATTTATTCTGATTGTAAAGTTCTTTTCCCTCATTAAAAAGGAAGTCAGCATTAGTATAGGTTCTAGTAAGTTGACCGTAATTACTATTTGTAAATAAAAAAGTAAGTAAACAAAAAACAACTATTTTTTTCATTGTGAGTAATGATTAACTTTGATTATCAATTATTTGTAGTTTTAATGTGCGCCTATGACTGTGTGGATTGCAAGAAAATTTCCACCCCTTTTCTTATAGAGCTAAGGCCAAAGTCTGAAGGCTTCACTTGATTTAATGGCAGAAAAAAGCAATCTTCAACATCATCAGAAGGAATTAGTTTGGTAGTGTCTTCCAATTGACAGCTAAAAAAAAGATCCAATGTGGGGATGCTCATTCCACTGTATTCATAGCTGTTGGGTAATGAGAATAGATATTCGGCATGAGTAAGTCTTGCTTGTAATTCTTCTGCTATTTCACGACTGACTGCCTCTTCTGCTGTTTCATTTTCATCTACAAACCCACCTGCTAAGTCTAAAGTGCCTTTGGCTGGTTCTTTGGCACGTCTGCAGACTAGAAGATCGCCCTTCTCATTGCGTATAAATGTTGCTACTGCAGCTGAAGCATTTACATAAAAGACAAATTCGCAATTACTGCAAATCATTGATTTTTCGTTGTTTGGGCCAAAGGATGATGCCCCACAAACAGGGCAGTGGGTAAATAATTTTGAAAAATGCATGAAGGTTAAGCTTTAGTCTAAACGATTAAAAACGTTTGATGTAAGACGTTGATAGTCTTACTTGTTGCAAAGATACAAATATTTCATGACTAGGCAAATAGAGTTCATTCAGTTCTCTGTTCGTTGGCTATTGATAATTTGTTTGGCTTTTCTACGGAAAGCTAGTATTGTGATTAAATTTCTATAATAGAGCTGTTTAATAATTATGATTTATGATTTATGATTTATGCATTCTCGATTATGGTTTTTATTGCTTTTAAAATGCTATTTTTGCAAAAAAATGTATTAAATGGCAAGAAAATTTTCCTTCTCGATGGATGACGAATCTAACGATACTGTTAAGCGTTATGAGCAGTTTTTGCTCGGAAAGGCCGCTGGCTATTTTGATGTGGAGGAGTTGGAAAGTATAGTAGAGTATTATTTGCGTCGTGGGAGAACCAAAGATTGTGCCAAAGTGCTTGAACTCGGTCTGCAATTGCACCCCAACAGTAATTCCTTAAATGCTAAACGGGCAAAAATTTTAATGGCTACTGGCGATACGCAAAAAGCGATTAAAATGTTAGATAAACTCTCTGAGGGTAGTGATTATGATGTTTTACTTTTGAAGATAGAGGCCTTTCTAAGAATGGATCGTTTCCCAGAGGCTAAATCACTCATTGCTCAGATACTCAAGGAAGAAGCAGAAGATTTAGACAATGTATTTCTTGACATTGCATTTATATATTTAGCATTGGGCTTATTTGATGAGGCGATAATACTATTAGAGAAAGGGGATGAGATTTATGATCAAAATATTGAGTTGCTTTTTGAATTGGCTTTTTGTTATGAGCAGTGTGAACTGTACGAAAAGTCAATAATCGTTTATAATAGAATTATTGATGTCGATCCTTATATTGAAGGTGCTTGGTTTAATTTAGGACAATTGTATTTTGCATTGCAAGATTTCAGTAAAGCTTTGGAAGCCTATGAGTTTGCATTGACCATTGATGAAAATGATTCTTTAACTTGCCTCCAAAAAGCTCATGTTTTGTTTCAGTTGGACCAATTCGAGAAAGCCATTGAATGTTATTTGGAATATAGTGAAATGACCTCCAATAAAGGGGAAACTGCCCTTTTTATTGCAGAGTGTTATGAGAAAATGGAAAACTACAATGAGGCGATTGTATATTATCAAAATTCGTTGGAAGTTTTGCCGAATAATTTTGATGCCTATACAGGTATTGGGATTTGTCTGTTAGAGCTGGAAAGGTATGTTGAAAGTAAAGATTTTATTTCGAAGGCTCTTGCGATAGATGATTCTGCTCCAGATGCATGGGTTTATTTGGCAGAAACGTATATTGGTTTGGATCAGGTAGATGATGCCCTTCTGTGTTATTTGAGATCCATCACCTTGGATAGTGATCAACCGGATACGTTGATGGCGATTGCCAATATCTATTTGGAGAAAGATCTATATGAAGAGGCTTTGAAGTTCTATTTATTGGGTATTCAGTTGGACTCAACTTTAGAGTATATCAATTTGTTTATTGCGGTAGCGTATTTTAAATATGGTAAAATTGAGGAGGCAGTACCTTATTTGCAAAAAGCAGTTTCTGAAAACGAGGAGGCTGCTGCGCTATTTCTCGAATTGTGCCCAGATGCCATTGATACTTTGCTGGCTGGAAGTTTGTAGATAATTCATAATTCACAATTTATAATTCATAATTATTTGTTGATTCATTCATAGTATATTAACTTAATAGATTTACATGGCTAAGAGATTATTTTTCATTCTGACTTTGTTTTTTACGGTTCTTGTTTTTCAAGCTCAAGCTTCCACTGTTGCTGTTGTTCCAGCAGAGCCCTCTTTGTCAATGATTCAACATGTGGAGCATTGGTATAAGGAGAATATGAATTATTTCACCATTACGTTTTTGATGGCTTGTGAAAGTTCAATTTTGCCGGTTCCTTCAGAGATGGTAATTCCTCCAGCTGTTTATGTTGCCATGAATCCAGGTAGTGAAATGACAATTTTTTTAATTATCGTTTTTGGAACTATAGGTGCACTCATTGGTGCCTCTTTCAATTATTTTATGTCACTTTGGTTGGGGCGCATTGTCATTTATAAATTTGCTGATAGTAAGGCAGGACGAATTTTGATGTTGAGTAGTGAAAAAATAAGAAAAAGTGAAAAGTTCTTTAATGATCATGGTAAAACGTCTACTTTTATTGGTAGATTAATTCCAGTAGTGCGTCATCTTATCTCTATTCCAGCGGGATTGGCTAAAATGAATTATTTCAGTTTCTTGCTTTATACCACTTTGGGTGCCGGTCTTTGGAATTGTATTTTAGCACTTATGGGCTATTATGCGCACGATAATCAAGCAATGATCAATCAATACAGTCATGAGATTTCATATGTCTTTGTGGCAATTGGTTTTGTATTGTTGGGTGCATTGGTTTATAAAATGAGGAAAAAGAAGTCCTAAGGGATTTAGTAGGTACTAGTTTTCGCAGTATATGATTCAATTTCGTCTAGTTAAAGTTAAGTGCTTTTCTTAAAAAGCCCAAAGGGCTTGAAGGTGAATAGCCACGAGTACAACTCGTGGTGAATAGTGAGAAGATACTACAACCCTGAAAGGGTTGAATGTCATTGGCGTGTTACGTTCAACCCTTTCAGGGTTGGTCATTTACGACATGCATGTCCATAGGTTTCACCCATGGCTATTCACCTTTAAGCCCTTCAGGCTTAACTAAACGACATTGATAATGAAGTAATAATTTGTGTTTGAAATTATAATTTTTGTTGAAGATGAAGCAGTTTGGTTTAATAGGTTTTCCATTGGGACACTCTTTTTCAAAGCGTTATTTTACGGAGAAGTTTGACCGTGAAGGAGTTGATGCTCAATATGATTTGTATCCATTGTCGAGAATTGAGGAATTTGAGGCATTAAAGGATAATGCAGCGCTGTGTGGTGTTAATGTGACGATTCCTTATAAAGAGCAGATATTTAAATATCTGGATGAGGTAGACGAAACTGCTGCTAAAATTGGGGCTGTTAATGTGGTTAAATTTATACGATCTGAGGGTAAGTTGAAGCTCAAAGGCTATAATTCGGATGCAATCGGTTTTCAGGAATCCATCCAGCCTTTGTTGCAGTCGTATCATACAAAAGCGTTAATACTAGGAACGGGTGGAGCATCTAAAGCCATTGATTTCACACTACAAAAGTTAGGTTTGGAGACAATTTTTGTTTCACGCACAGCAAAGTCTAATGTGTTAAGCTATGAAATGCTGAATGCTGAAATAATGGCCGATGTTTTGGTTATTGTAAATGCCTCTCCAGTTGGAACCTTTCCGAAGGTTGATGAGTGTCCGAATATCCCGTATCAGTTTTTGACGAATAAACATCTTGTTTTTGATGCAGTTTATAATCCAGCCGAAACTTTGTTTTTGAAGAAAGCTTGGGAGATGGGGGCGAAGGGTATCAATGGAGAAGCGATGCTAGTGGGTCAGGCTGAGGCTGCTTGGGATATTTGGAGGGAGTAAACTATAGACCTCGAGTTTTTATGAACGCAAAAGACACAAAAAGCACAAATGAACACAAAAAATAACGAATTAATTCGTTAAAATAAATGCTTATTCAAGTAGCTGATTTGCGATAATTTGTGTTTTTTGTGTCTTTTGCGTTCCAAAAACAGTGTTGAAGCTATTTATTTATGGCTTGGAGTAATTCTAAGAGGAGAGAGAAATGAATGGAATGAAATTGAAAACACCTCTTAAATAGCCTATTTAAAAGCTTATTAAGAGGTGTTTTTGAGGTTCGTGGCGGATTCGAACCGCCGTAAACGGTTTTGCAGACCGGTGCCTAACCACTTGGCTAACGAACCTTGTTTTTGGGACTGCAAAGATAGTTTATTTTTATTTCTTTCCAAACGATTTCTTGCAAAAATTAGAAAAGAATTCATTTTTATTTTTGTGGACAAGCATTTGGTCTCTTATCTCCCCGCATGCCATGCAATAGTTGCTTTTTGAATTCCCGTTCAGCTTGGTAGTAATTAAAGAGTGTTTCTGGTTTTAAATTTTTCTTTAATTGTGTGTGATAAGTCTTAAGTAGCTTTGCCTCTTTCAACTGTATCTCAATATATTGGTCATTCAATTGAGTATAGTTAATCTCTGCAGTATTCGCTTGTTTTATATTGCTAAAAAATGACCCTTTTTGTTCATGCAATTCCCAGATCGCTTTTTCGTATTCATTAAAAAATGCTTGAATAAGATCTCCCTCTTTTTGCTGCAGTTTTGCTTGTTCAATCAAATACCTCCATTTTCGGGCATGCATTTGCTCTATTTTTGCATACGGAATGTGTTCTGTTGCCCAACTATAATTTATTGAAAGGATAAATAGAAGGATAAATAGATTTTTAATTGTTTTCATGTAAATAATGTGCTAATTAAATAATATGCCAATGTGCCAATGATTGGACTGTAATGTTGTTGTTGTGATGTGTATAAGTTGTTTATTTTCATGTCCTTTGGTGAATATTATCATTCGTGCTCATTTTACAGGTTTGTTATTTACTCGAATTATTAACATAACAATCTACAAGAGAGGCTTCGTCTACCTGCATGAGCACGTAAGCTTCGTAGTTGTCCTGTTTGTTTACTGTCTGTTTGTCATATAGTTTGTAGAGCAATTGTCCAAGTACCAAGATACCAATAAACATGGCTGCAATGGACATCCATTTTTTTCGTAAAGTGATGTGCCTTGGCTTTTTTGCAGCAATCGTTTCTTCGAATTGAGACGCAAACTGATCAAAATAATTTTCAGGAACTTTAAAAGGTAGTTCAGTTCCTATTTGTTCTAATGTTTTATTTGGTTCCATGGCTTTTAGACGATTTGAATTCAAAATGGTTTAATGTGCTTTGATAAGTTTCTTAATCTTAGTCAAGCTCTTCATTGAAGTATTTCTCGATTTTTTTTACCGCATGATGATAGGAAGCTTTTAGTGCACCAGAAGAGGTTTCAAGAATTTCGGACATCTGGTCGTAGGTGATCTCTTCAAAGTACTTCATATTAAACACTAGCCTTTGCTTTTCGGGTAGGGTGAGAATTGCTTTTTGTAGTTTTAATTGTGCTTCATTACCAATGAAATGACTGTCTGATTGCAGATTGTGCAATAAGTTGTCTTCAATACTGCCTAAAGATTGTAGGTTGCGTAACCGTTTGTTGGATAGAAAGCTAAGGGTTTCATTTGTTGCAATACGATATAACCAGGTGGAGAATTGTGCATCCCCTCTGAAATTATCCAAGCCATTCCATCCTTTCATAAAGGTGTTTTGAAGGACGTCATTTGCATCTTCGTGTGATAATACCATCTTGCGAATGTGCCAATACAAACGCTCCTGATACAAGCGCACCAGTGCGGAAAATGCACCAGCACGTTTGTGCGAGTCTTTTAATTGAAGTTGTAGTTCCGTTTCAGAAGCAGTCATAAATTAAATTTAGGAAGTTAGACTCTAATACTAGTGCTAACTGGATACAAATATATAGAATAAGCATACCTTTTGCAAACCTAAGATCGGCAAATTTCCATATTAAATAAATTGTAGATGAAAAAAGATTATACTTTGGAAGAGTTAATTTATAAAGCTGCTTCCTACTGTTCACTTTGCGAACATTGCATTTCGGAAGTTGAAACTAAGTTAAATGCATGGGGAGCGACTGATTCTGAAAAAGACAAGGTGATTGATAGAATGATAGAAGAGAATTTTATTGATGAGAAAAGATACTGTGCATTTTTTGTTAAAGATAAGTTTCGGTTTAACAAGTG
>CANFFA010000038.1 GCA_947445425.1 Paludibacteraceae bacterium | reverse complement strand
GAAAGAAAATGTCGAAGGTCACATGAATTTACTGGTTCAAAATCAAGAACGGGTAAAGAAGTATTTTAAACACGAATCAATTAATTACGCTGCATAAACAATTCCGATACATATCCGTCGGGTTAATAATGCTAATTTTCTGTAGTATTATCTTAGTTGTTAATAGATTTTACTGATAATCCACAATTTTGTTTTAACAGGCAAAACTTTGAATAAGAAGCAGAAAAATTTATAGTCGAGGCCAGGGATGACTATGGCTTTCATGCATTTACTGTTAACCTGTGTAGCAATGCTCTTTGCGATGACTTCGGGTTTCATGCCGTTTTGCTCATCAATCTCCATTTTTCTCACCCCTTTTTTCATTCTTTCTAAATAGGGAGATTGTGCTGAAGATGATTGCGTAGTATATTTTCTAACAGCTGTAAATTCAGTTTTTGTATCACCAGGAAGCACTGTACAGCATTGAATTCCAAAAGGTTTTACTTCCATTGACAAGGACTGCATAAATACCAAAAGGGCTGATTTTACTGATGAGTAAAAAGCTTGGTAAGGTATCGGTATGACACCTGCTACCGAAGAAAGGGTAATGATTTTTCCATGTCCTTGTTCCCGAAAAGTTGGTAGACAGGCTTGAATAGTCTTTACGGTTCCCAAGAAGCTAGTTTCAAACTGATATCTTATTTCTTCAATAGCACTATCTTCTACAGAACCTGCAATGCCATTACCGGCATTACAAATGACTACATCCAAGTGATTTTGTTCCAATAAAATTCTGCTTACCAATGATCTAATTGCCACTTCATCATTGATATCCAATTCTACTTGAATCAATTTTCCTTCGCCCCTTTCTGCATTTTTAGAAACTCCACCACGTCGAGAGGCACCGTATACACAGGCTCCGTCATTTATTAATTGAATTGCAGTTGCTAACCCAATCCCGGAACTAGCACCAGTTAATAATACTACTTTTTGCATATTTGTGTTTTTGATTGTCTTTTACAAATCTATACGCTTTTTCCCAACTCCATCATCAACAATTACTTTTTCAGGAGGAAGTAATAAAGATGCTGGGTTCGCTAATACTTTTTGTAGCATTCGAATAGAAGCGGCGTAATAGAATCCATCACAGATGCGTTCGTCGAGTACAATTTTTAATTGTATGCTTTTCTCAACTTTTGTTTTGCCGTCTTTATCATAGCTAGTTTCCCTTTTCTTTTTTCCCATAGCTATAAAAGAGCCACAAGTACCTATTTCATATAAATGATGGTAGACAGATTCTATACCGATAGACCCAATGTTCGTAAGAAAAAGACTAGTATGAAATGGACTAGCATGGTTGAGTGCCTTGGGCATTAATCCCACTTTATCTAGATTTATGATCAGTGAAACAAATATTCGTAACAAGAAATCAGGTAAAAATCCCAGTACTTTAGAAATGGCATCCGAAGAATTCTCTTGTCCAACTTGTTTATTGTTCTCTAATTCTAATTGTACTTTTCGTACAACATCTTGTAGGGTGTCGCTCGGTAGGAAGTAGGGTTTGATCAAGGTTTCTTCCCCTTCGTCTGTCATGGAGCGTTTAACAGCAATGGAGAAGCTGAGGTAGTTGCGTGCGAAAATTTTATTCCACATCACAAATCGATTGAGGTGTGGGCGTTGCGAAATGACGCGAATCATTCCCGCCATAAAAATATGCATAAGCGACAAGTTAGGTATTTCTGCTTTGTGCTCGCGAATAAATGCTTCAAGATGGTCAATTGTAATTTTCTCCTGAAAGAATATCTCCGAATCGGTTCGAGTACGCAGCATAAAGGGAACCACCGAAAAGATGGGATCCACCTTCCTAACGCGCCAGCCATCATAGCGATCGCCAAAGCCCCTAGCGAAATAGTTGAATTTGTTTTCCTTATACATATTCATATGTTTTTATGCGTTTTATGGTTCAAAGGTACAACTTCTTTTTTTAAGGTCAAAATTGGGATTCTATTGCCATATCACATTATAATTGTTCAATATGTTTATCTTTCTTTGTCAGTAAACTGTTAGTAGTGCATGTTTTAGATATTCTCAAAAAAAAGATGAATAAATGCTTTGCCATCTAAAAAGGAATGTCTATTTTTGCAGTCCGAAATCGAAAAGAAAAAATATTCAACCAATAATTAATAATTATGATCGTAGTTCCAGTTAAAGAAGGCGAAAACATTGAAAGAGCATTGAAAAAATTCAAAAGAAAATTTGAAAAAACAGGTGTAGTAAAAGAACTTCGTCGTCGTCAATGTTTTGACAAACCTTCTATCGTAGGTCGTGAAGAAAAAATGCACGCCATCTACGTACAACAAAAAAATCTTCGCGAAGAGTAGATTCCTTCAAGGAAATTGTTTCCTTGAAGCATTTATTTTGCGGCAGAATTGAACATACGGTTATGATAAACGAATTTCTGCAGTATTTACAGTATGAGAAGAATTATTCCTTTCATACTGTTTTGTCATATAATACAGACCTATTGCAGTTTTGTGAATTCCTCGAGATTCCTGCCGAAACGTTTGATCCTGGACTTGTTGATAAGCAGAAAATTCAATCATGGGTACTCTTATTAATGTCAGAGAAATTGTCTGCCAGAAGTTTATCGAGAAAGATTTCTACGCTCAAGACCTTTTGGAAGTTTATGATCCGCCGAGGCCATATTTCTCAAAATCCAACCTTGAAAATTCTCTTACCCAAAACGAAGAAGCCAATCACATCCTTTTTTAAGGAGAGTGAAATGGAGGCCGTTTTAGATGATACATTTTTAATAGATGATTTTGAATCTGTTCGTAATCGTCTCATCTTATCTGTTTTTTATATGACAGGTATTCGCCGAGCGGAACTGATTAATATCGAAGATAAAGATGTGGATTTGCTTGATGGGAATTTAAGGGTCATTGGCAAAAGGAATAAAGAGAGAATTATTCCAATGGGTCCAATCCTATGTGAAGAAATTCAGCATTATTTGGATATTAGAAGTCTAGAGCTGGGTGCTATTGCGGAAAAGTTTTTCGTTAAAGCCAATGGTGCGAAGTTATATCCAAAACTTATATACAAAATAGTGCACGATGCGATGACTGAAGTAAGCACTTTGCAAAAACGAAGCCCGCATGTTTTGCGCCATAGCTTTGCGACCACGCTTTTGAATGGTGGAGCAGATATCAATGTGTTAAAAGAATTACTTGGACACAGTAGTCTTGCGGCAACGCAGATTTATACCCACAGTAGTTTTGAAGAGATATACAATATATATAAACAAGCTCATCCGAGAGCTAAATAAAAGGTAAAATTATGAAACTAAGAATTCAAGCTATCAATTTTGATGCAACTGCTGGTCTAGAGGCTTACGTAAATAAAAAAGCGCAGAAATTAGAGAAGTTTTTTGATGAGATCATCAATGTAGACATATATTTGAAAGTAACTAAGCCAGAATCAGCTGCTAACAAAGAAGCAGAAATCAAAGCTTCAATTCCTGGCACTGAATTTTTTGCTTCTAAAACTTGTGATACTTTCGAAGAAGCTGTTGACTTAAGTGTAGATGCTATTGAGAAGCAAATCCATAAATTCAAGGAAAAAGCAAGCAATAAATAATCTGCATTCACGCATGAATTAAAAATATGCGAAAATAATGCAAGAATTGTTTTGTAGTCCAAAATATATTCGTACATTTGCAAGCCGTTTGAATAGCACTATTCAAGCGGCTTTTTAAACGCCAAAAGCTTGTTATTTAAAGCATTGCCTCTTTAGCTCAGTTGGCCAGAGCACGTGATTTGTAATCTCGGGGTCGTTGGTTCGAATCCGACAAGAGGCTCAGTACAATGAATAATTAAAAATGAACAATTAATTAGTGTCCATTCTGATGGATGAGAAATTGTTTTATTAATTATTACTTGTTAATTATTAATTTCTTGGGCAGTTACCAAAGTGGCCAACTGGGGCTGACTGTAACTCAGCTGTCTTTCGACTTCGTAGGTTCGAATCCTGCACTGCCCACAACCCCCCTAGCCCCTAAAGGGGAACTAATACCCCTTTAGGGGCTAGGGGTTATGCGAAAGTAGCTCAGTTGATAGAGCATTAGCCTTCCAAGCTGAGGGTCGCGGGTTTGAGCCCCGTCTTTCGCTCCAAAAATGGAGAAATCTGAAAATGAAAGTATCCATTTTTTTGCTGTTGTAGCTCAGGGGTAGAGCACTTCCTTGGTAAGGAAGAGGTCGCGGGTTCAATTCCCTTCAACAGCTCCACTATGTAAGTGTTTATAAAAGTATTAAATTAATTATTAAATAATCTTTGAGTTATGGCAAAAGAAAAATTTGACAGATCAAAACCCCATGTTAACATCGGTACAATCGGTCACGTTGACCACGGTAAAACAACTTTGACTGCTGCAATTACCACGGTACTTGCTAGAAAAGGTTTATGTGAATTGCGTTCTTTCGATTCTATCGATAACGCTCCTGAAGAAAAAGAACGTGGTATTACTATCAATACTTCACACGTTGAATACCAAACTGCTTCTCGTCACTATGCGCACGTTGACTGTCCTGGTCACGCGGATTACGTGAAGAACATGGTAACGGGTGCTGCCCAAATGGACGGTGCTATTATCGTGGTTGCTGCAACTGATGGTCCTATGCCACAAACTCGTGAGCACATCCTTTTGGCTCGTCAGGTAAACGTTCCTCGTATCGTTGTTTTTATGAACAAATGTGATATGGTGGATGATGCTGAAATGTTGGAATTGGTAGAAATGGAAATGCGTGAATTGCTTTCTTTCTATGATTTTGATGGTGATAACACTCCAGTTATTCAAGGTTCTGCACTTGGTGCATTGAACGGTGTTACTGAGTGGGAAGATAAAGTTATGGAATTGATGGATGCTGTTGATAGCTGGATTCTTTTACCAGAACGTGATGTTGATAAACCTTTCTTGATGCCTGTTGAAGATGTATTCTCTATCACTGGTCGTGGTACAGTTGCAACTGGTCGTATCGAAACTGGTAAAATTAAAACTGGTGAAGAGGTTCAAATCATTGGTCTTGGTCAATCAGCTCAAAAATCAGTTGTTACTGGTGTTGAGATGTTCCGCAAGATTCTTGATGATGGTCAAGCTGGTGATAACGTTGGTTTATTGCTTCGTGGTATCGACAAAGAAAGTATCAAACGTGGTATGGTTATTACCCACCCGGGAAAAGTAACTCCTCACACTACTTTCAAAGCTGCTGCTTATATCTTGAAAAAAGAAGAAGGTGGTCGTCACACTCCATTCCACAACCGTTACCGTCCACAATTCTTTATCCGTACTTTGGATGTTACAGGTGAAATCACTCTTCCAGAAGGAACAGAGATGGTAATGCCAGGTGACAACTTAGAATTAACTGTTACTTTGATCTATCCAGTTGCTTGTAGCGTAGGTTTACGTTTTGCAGTTCGTGAAGGTGGACGTACAGTAGGTTCAGGTCAAATTACTGAATTGTTAGACTAACACCCCTATCCCCTAAAGGGGAATAATAAAATCAAACCCTCCCAGCTCCCCCTTTAGGGGGTTGGGGGGATAATACGGGCGTAGCTCAGTTGGTAGAGCACTGGTCTCCAAAACCAGGTGTCGGGAGTTCGAGTCTCTCTGCCCGTGCAAATTCTATTTATATGAAGATAATTAACTATATCAAAGAGTCGTATACAGAACTGGTTCAGAAAGTGTCTTGGCCTACTCGTCAGGAACTTACAAGCAGTGCAGTAGTGGTATTGACAGCTTCCATCATTCTTGCATTGGTAGTATGGCTTATGGATGTTAGTTTTGAAACTATCATGAAATTTATTTACGGACAACTGTCTAATTAATCAATGGAGGTCATTAAAGTGTCTGAGTCAACAGATTTTAAATGGTACGTTATGCGTGCTATTAGTGGAAAAGAGAGCAAGGTTAAAGAATATATTGATGCTGAAATCAAAAATTCTGATCTTGGTCAATACGTTGCTCAGGTATTAATCCCTACTGAGAAAGTTTATCAGATTCGTAACGGCAAAAAGATTACAAAAGAACGTAGTTGCATGCCGGGATATGTTTTGATAGAGGCCTATCTAATTGGTGAAATCCCTCACCGCTTACGTAATACACCAAATGTTATTGGATTTTTAGGCGAACGCAACAATGTTCCTACTCCTATTCGTGCTTCTGAAATGAATAGAATATTAGGTACAGTGGATGAACTTCAGGAAACTGAGGAAGAAATGATTACGCCTTATTATCTTGGGGAAACTGTTAAAGTTATCTTTGGCCCTTTTACCGGTTTTAGTGGAATTATTGAAGAGGTGAGTACTGAAAAGAAAAAGCTCAAAGTTATGGTTATGATTTTTGGACGGAAAACTCCGCTCGAATTATCTTTCACACAAGTAGAAAAGGAGTAGTTGATTAAGTTACAAATCAAATACTTCAGTTAAACATCAAAAAAAACAAATTATGGCTAAAGAGATTGCTGGACTAATTAAATTACAGATAAAAGGAGGCGCTGCAAACCCCTCTCCACCGGTAGGTCCTGCATTGGGTTCTAAAGGGATTAACATCATGGAGTTTTGCAAACAATTTAATGCCAGAACCCAAGACAAACCTGGTAAAATTTTACCTGCAGTCATTACCTATTATACTGACAAATCTTTTGACTTTGTTGTTAAAACTCCTCCTGTTGCAATTCAATTATTGGATGTTACCAAATTGAAGAGTGGATCGGCTGAGCCTAACCGTAAAAAAGTTGCTGAAATTACTTGGGATCAAGTACAAGCTATTGCTACGGACAAAATGGTTGATTTGAATTGTTTCGAATTAGACGCAGCTATGAAAATGGTTGCTGGTACAGCAAGAAGTATGGGTATTACCGTTAAAGGTACATTTCCTAGTAATATATAATTAACACTTCAATTAAAATGAGTAAACTGACAAAAAATCAAAAGTTAGCTTTAGAAAAAATTGAGGAAGGAAAAGCCTATTCTCTAAAAGAAGCAGCTGGATTAGTAAAGCAAATTACTAGTTCAAAATTTGATGCTTCTGTAGATATTGATGTACGCTTAGGTGTTGACCCTCGTAAAGCCAATCAAATGGTACGTGGTGTTGTTTCCTTACCTAACGGTACTGGTAAAGAAGTTAAAGTTCTTGCATTGTGTACCCCTGACCAAGAAGCGGCAGCGAAAGAAGCTGGTGCTGACTTTGTAGGACTCGATGAATATATCGAAAAAATTAAAGGTGGATGGACTGACGTGGATGTAATTATCACGATGCCTGCCATCATGGGTAAATTAGGTGCTTTAGGTCGTGTTTTAGGTCCTCGTGGTTTAATGCCGAATCCTAAAAGTGGTACCGTTACCAATGAAGTTGCTAAAGCGGTAAAAGAAGTTAAACAAGGAAAAATCGACTTTAAAGTTGATAAATATGGTATTATTCACACTTCAATTGGTAAAGTCTCTTTTACTGACGATCAATTGATTGAAAATGCTAAAGAATTTGTTTCTACTTTGATGAAACTAAAACCTACTTCTGCCAAAGGTACTTATGTAAAAAGCATTTATCTTTCAAGCACAATGAGTATGGGTATTAAGATTGAACCCAAATCAATTGAAGAATAATATAAAAGTTTATGAAAAAGGAAGATAAAGGCATTATTATAAAACAACTAGAGACAACTCTTAGTGAGTATGCTCACTTCTATTTAGCTGATTTTGGTGGATTAAATGCTGCTAAAACAACCGAATTAAGAAGAACTTGCTACAAGCAAGACATTAAACTTGTTGTTGTAAAAAACACTTTGCTTAAAAAGGCATTAGATAATACAGGAAAAGATTTTAGTCAACTTTCTGATGTTCTTACTGGATCTACTGCACTATTGCTTTCTAATGTAGGTAATGCACCTGCTTTAATCATTCGTGATTTAGAAAAAGCAAATAAAAGTAAAGAAAAAAAGGATATCTTGAAAGCTGCTTTTGTTGAAGAAAGTTTCTATATTGGTGCAAATCAATTGGATGCCTTGATTCATGTTAAAAGCAAAAACGAACTTATCGGCGAAGTTATTGGTTTATTACAATCACCAGCGAAAAACGTTATTTCGGCTTTACAATCAGGAGGTTCTACTATTCACGGCTTGTTGAAAACATTGTCGGAACGATAAATTATTAAGTAACAAAAAACAATTCATAAAAAATAAGAAAATGGCAGATTTGAAAGCTTTTGCAGAACAATTGGTTAACTTGACAGTTAAAGAAGTAAATGAGTTAGCTCAAATTTTGAAAGATGAATATGGTATCGAACCAGCTGCTGCTGCAGTTGCCGTTGCTGCAGGTCCTGCAGCTGCTGCTGAAGTAGTAGAAGAAAAATCATCTTTTGATGTAGTATTGAAAGCAGCCGGTGCTAATAAATTGGCTATCGTTAAATTAGTAAAAGAATTAACTGGTCTTGGCTTGAAAGAAGCAAAAGATATGGTTGATGCTGCTCCTTCAGTAATCAAAGAAGGTGCTTCTAAAGACGAAGCTGAAGCATTGAAAAAACAACTAACAGAAGGCGGAGCTGAAGTTGAACTTAAATAGTCTTACCTGATCATCAGGTCTTTGGTTTAGATTCTCTCTTATAGAGAGAATCTAAACCTTTTTCTGTCTAAAAATAATTGAGTTCACAGCACCCAAATAAACTCTTTGAAATGTCGTCATTATCAAAAGCTCAAAGAATAAATTTTGCCTCTATTAAAAATCAGTTACAATATCCTGATTTTTTGGAAGTACAATTAAAATCTTTCCAAGACTTTTTTCAAATGGACACTGCTCCTGAAAAAAGAAAAACAGAGGGATTGTATAAGGTTTTCGCCGAAAACTTTCCCATTACTGATACTCGAAACAATTTCATTCTCGAATTCCTCGACTATTACGTTGACCCCCCACGTTATTCGATTGATGAGTGTGTTGAACGTGGTTTAACATATAGCGTACCCCTCAAAGCCAAATTAAAGTTATATTGTACAGATCCTGATCATGAGGATTTTGATACAGTTATCCAAGACGTATATTTGGGCCCTATTCCTTACATGACTGCTAAAGGTACTTTTGTTATCAATGGCGCCGAACGTGTTATTGTTTCTCAATTGCACCGTTCTCCAGGCGTGTTCTTTGGTCAAAGTACTCATGCCAATGGTACAAAACTTTATTCTGCTCGTATTATTCCTTTCCGTGGTTCATGGATTGAGTTTGCTACGGATATCAATAATGTGATGTACGCTTATATCGATCGTAAGAAAAAACTTCCTGTTACTACTTTGCTTCGTGCCATTGGTTTTGAAAGTGATAAAGATATCTTGGAAATTTTCAATCTTGCTGAAGAGGTAAAAGTTAGCAAAACAAGTTTGAAAAAAGTGATTGGTCAAAAATTGGCTGCACGTGTTTTGAAAACTTGGGTGGAAGATTTCGTTGATGAGGATACCGGCGAGGTAGTTACTATAGAGCGTAATGAGGTCATCATTGACCGTGAAGTTGTCTTGGAGGCTCATCATGTTGACGAGATTTTAGAAGCTGGAACTCAAACCATTTTACTTCATAAAGCTGATGCTAATCAAAATGATTATGCCATCATCTATAATACACTTCAGAAAGATCCAAGTAATTCTGAAAAAGAAGCTGTATTGTATATCTATCGTCAGTTGAGAAATGCGGTTCCTGCCGATGATTCAACTGCAAGAGAGGTTATCAATAATTTATTCTTTTCAGAGAAGAGATACGATTTGGGTAATGTAGGACGTTTCCGCATCAACCGTAAATTGAATCTTACTACTAGCATGGATACTAAAGTGCTAACCAAAGAAGATATTATTGAAATCATCAAGTATCTGATTGAATTGATTAATTCAAAAGCTGATGTTGATGATATTGACCACTTAAGTAACCGTCGTGTTCGTACCGTTGGTGAGCAATTGTACAATCAATTTGGTGTTGGTTTATCTCGTATGGCGCGTACCATTCGTGAACGTATGAATGTTCGTGACAATGAGGTCTTCACTCCAATTGATTTGATCAATGCAAAAAGTATTTCGTCTGTCATCAATTCATTTTTTGGAACGAATGCTTTGTCACAATTTATGGATCAACAAAATCCATTGGCTGAAATTACGCACAAACGTCGTATGTCAGCTCTTGGACCTGGTGGTCTTTCTCGTGAACGTGCAGGTTTTGAGGTACGTGATGTACACTATACGCATTATGGTCGTTTATGTCCTATTGAAACCCCTGAGGGTCCAAACATTGGTTTGATTTCCTCTTTGTGTATCTATGCGAAAATTAATGAACTTGGTTTTATAGAAACTCCTTATCGTAAGGTAACTGATTCTGTCGTTGATATTTCTGAAACAGGAATTGAGTATTATACTGCAGAGGAAGAAGAAGATTTTATCGTTGCTCAAGGTAATGCTCCTTTGGATGATGATGGTCGTTTCTTACGTAATAAAGTTAAATCAAGACGTGGTGCTGATTTCCCTGTAATTGATCCTTCTGAGGTTGATTTAATGGATGTTTCTCCATCACAAATTGCTTCTATTGCAGCTGCTTTGATTCCTTTCTTGGAACATGATGATGCTAACCGTGCTTTGATGGGTTCTAACATGATGCGCCAGGCAGTGCCTTTGTTGCGTTGTGAAGCTCCAATTGTTGGTACAGGTATTGAAGCGCAATTGATTCAAGATTCAAGAACGCAAATTGCTGCCGAAGGTGTTGGTGTTGTTGAATACGTTGATGCGGACTGTATGAAAGTTCGTTACGAACGTACAGAAGATGAAGAATTTGTAAGTTTCGAATCTGCGGTTAAAGAATATAAATTACCGAAATTTCAAAAAACAAATCAAAATACGACCATAGATTTACGCCCAATCGTAAGCAAGGGTGATAAATTATATCCTGGTCAAATTTTAACTGAGGGTTATGCCACTCAAAATGGTGAATTAGCCATCGGTAAAAACTTGAAAGTGGCTTTCATGCCATGGAAAGGTTATAACTTTGAGGATGCGATTGTTATTAATGAACGTGTAGTTCGTGAAGATGTCTTCACTTCTATCCATGTTGTTGAGCAATTATTAGATGTTCGCGAAACTAAACGTGGTATTGAAGAGTTTACTGCTGATATTCCTAATGTTAGTGAGGAAGCTACAAAAGATTTAGATGAAAACGGAATCATCCGTATTGGTGCACGTATTGAACCAGGTGATATTATCATTGGTAAAATTACACCAAAAGGAGAATCTGATCCTTCACCTGAAGAAAAATTACTTCGTGCTATCTTTGGTGATAAAGCGGGTGATGTAAAAGATGCTTCTCTAAAAGCTACTCCTTCTTTATCTGGTGTTGTTATTGGCAAACGTCTTTTCTCTAAAGCACAGAAAAATAGAAAATCTAAATTGGCTGATAAAGCCATTTTACCGAAACTTG
>CANFFA010000037.1 GCA_947445425.1 Paludibacteraceae bacterium | reverse complement strand
GCATAACTTCCGGCCCCCTGCGATGCCACAATCGTATTTGTGTTGGCATTTCCTGTGCCTAAGGCAGTTGCTGTTGCACCTGTAACAGGATAACTTCCATTGTACCATTGAATACCTGTGCTTTGGTCGGTGGAAGCACATATTAAGCCGTGTGTTTGTCCAGCTATATAACCATTATCACCAGATTGCAGAATATAAGCAATTATTCCTCCCAAGTAACTCGCACCTATTCCTGTTGACATTACTATCTGATTACCATAAGTAGTCCCTCCACTAGAAGTAGCATAAGCTCTAACGTAATAAGTGGTATTAAATACTAGCCCAGTTATCGCACTCGTAAAGGCTCCCGTGCCTGATCCATCGGTTGTTTTGCTATCAGCAGTGGTGGGGTTTGAAGTGGTACTCCAACAGACACCGCGTGCAGTTACGGCAGCACCACCAGTAGACGTGATATTTCCTCCTGATGAAGCCGTGTTGATAGTTATTGCAGAAATGGCAGTGGTTATTACAGAGGGAAGTGTAGTGAAAGTAACTTCGTTACCATAGCTCGTACCTGAGCTGCTGGTAGTATAAGCTCTTACATAATAGCTTGTTCCACTTGCAAGTCCGGTGATCGCACTTGTAAAGGCTCCCGTACCTGTTGCAGCTGTTGATATGTTATCAGCTGTGGTGGGATTTGTACTGGTACTCCAGCAGATACCGCATGCGGTTACTTCAGCACCGCCAGTAGATGTGACATTTCCTCCCGATGAAGCTGATAGGTCAGTGATGGCAGATATGGCAGTTGTTGTTGCCGAAGTAAGTGTGGTAAAACTAACTTGGGTACCATAAGTAGTTCCTACGCTATTGGTGGCATAAGCACGCACATAATAAGTAGTACCATTCGCGAGTCCGGTTATCGCACTGGTAAAGGCTCCCGTACCTGTTGCATCGGTGGTTTTGCTATTAGCTGTGGTGGGGCTTGAAGTGGTACTCCAACATACACCACGTGCAGTTACGGCAGCACCGCCGTCGTACGTTACGTTTCCTCCTGATGAAGCTGTGGCGCTAGTTATTGAAGAAATGGCGGTAGTGGAGAGTTGTGGTGCCGACGATACTGTTATAAAGCTAATATCATCACTATAACTTACATTTACTGCATTGCTGGTTTTGATGCGGTAATGATAGGTGGTGGTGCTCTGCAAGCCGGTAACAGCTAAGCTTACCGCCACAGGGCTTGCCCCGGTTACAGGGCTTTGGGGTGCTGTTGCAGTACTCCCGTATGCTGTGGTTAATCCATATTCAAAAGTGACTGTTGAGCTTAATCCTTTTCCATTTACGGTACCATTCAGTGTCGCTGAAAAGGGTAGTATATCGGAAGCTGCTTGTACCGTAGCCACTGCCGGCAATAATATTGATGAACTCGATATACTTCCTGCTGATAGTGCATATAAGGCATAAGGTACACTCAGCAACTGACTTACCCCGGTAATGGTGTAATTGGTGCCACCGGCGGGGTCGATCTCTGTCTTGATAAAATAGGGTCCATTCGCCCAGTCGATGACTGCAAATGCACCACTTATTACCGTACCTCCTCCTATTTCAATACTTACCAAACCGTTGGAATTGGTCATCGGAGTTTGTGTTTCAACGTACGCTGCTGTACCACTTGCCGAACCTTGCAACATGCTTATCTTCATGCCCACGGTAGTACTTTCTACCAGTTGGTTGGAGGCATTGCGCACGATGGCTTGATAACTCATTTTTTGTGGCGACTGTGCCCACACGGCTCCCATGCATAAAATGAGGGCGAAAATTATAAATATCTTTCTCATACTGTTTATTTTTTGATGATTTTAAATGATTTTAATTCTTTGTTAGTCGATGCATTGTTATTAGACGATGCACGCATCGTCTCTACAAGGGTGATTTTCACGAAATAGACAGCCGGCAAAAGATTACTCATGGCAATGTTTGTATTGGCGCTTGTAATGTTTTTGGATTGTAAAAGTATTCCTTTCCAGTCATAGAGCTGGTACGCTAATTTTGAAGTATCAAAATCGGGTACGCTCAATATCAGATAATCGGTAGTCGGGTTTGGGTAAACCAATGCACTCAGGTGAATGTCTTTGGTTTGTTCAATTGCCGTTACTACCGAAATTTCGTAGGATTGTTGCACACCTTGTGCTACCGAGCCGTTTGAGCCAGTGTTGGTGGTGTAAACAACTTGTCCTACGGAATAATTCGCCGTACCACCACCTCCAGAAGCCACCGCACCGCTGGCGTTAAGGCTTGCTTGTGCTCGTAGTCCTGTGAGTCCAAGCCACAACAGGAGCATAGTACTACCTAAAAATATTTTGTATTTCATTTTTTTGCTCTTTTTTTTATTTATGTTTCGATTACTATTATGACGTTCTTTCCGTCCAACTTTTTATGGGAATTTGATAAATCGTCTCGTACTTATATCCGTCAAACAGAGTGATTTTTTATGCAACAATGTTAATTCGTATGTAATCTTTTAAACCCCTGTCCTATCGAATATGTAAAAAATACTGAAACGGAACAAAGATCCTAAGAGTAGGAAAGGTGGGATTGAAAAAAATTACGCCTACACTCCGTAAATTTATATTTCAATCAGCAGTTTTTTTGAAGACAATATTTTCATATCGATTTCTTGGATAAAGACCATGAGTTTTGGAAAAAGAAGAAGAAACACAGGTGATTAATGTTAAATAAAACACCCCACCAAGAGGATTGTTCTTGGTGGGGTGTTTTTAGTTGAGATGGAAATTTGTAATGCAAAGCCTTGCTTTTAGCCGCCCTGACCTATCGGATATATAAAAAATACTGATTATATGTACAGAATTGCGGTTTGGTAGGCGGGATTTTTTTTCAATATCGCCTTTTGTATTGTTGGGATTTTCACTCCCTCTTTTAACCTTCCATAACAACCCAACCCAAAGCCACTGCATCTAAAAAACGGATCAAAGATCCTAAGAGTAGTAAAGGCGGGATTCAAAAAAATCCCGCCTACATGTCCGCAAACTCGTACGATTAGTTAGGTTTTATACATCGGATGGAACGGGGAATTTTCAAATTAGCTCAACAATCAAGCCTTCCCCTTCAAAATCTCCTCCAACTTCACCAACTCGTCCCTAAACTGTGCTGCTTCCAAGAAGTCCAATTTCTTAGCTGCATCTTGCATATTCTTTTTGGTTTTGGCTATGGTCTTTTCCAAAGCTGATTTTGACATATACTGAACCACTGGATCTGCTGCAACACTTTTCGACAATTCGGGTTCTACATAGGCTTCTGGCTCCGCTTTATTGAAGGAATTACGTTCCCCTTTTACAATTGCTGTTGGAGTAATGCCATGCAATTCATTGTAAGCCATTTGTTTTTCCCTACGACGATTCGTTTCCGATATGGTTTTAGCCATACTTTCCGTCATTTTATCGGCATACATGATTACTTTCCCATTCAAATTACGGGCAGCACGTCCTGCTGTTTGGGTAAGTGATCGATGCGAGCGCAAGAATCCCTCTTTATCAGCATCCAAAATAGCTACCAAGGAGACTTCAGGTAAATCCAAACCTTCCCGCAATAGATTGACCCCAATCAACACATCATAAATACCTTTTCGCAAGTCCTCCATAATAATTACTCTATCCATGGTATCAACATCTGAGTGAATGTAATTACAACGCACCCCCATCTTGGCAAGATAATCAGTTAACTCCTCTGCCATCCGCTTGGTAAGAGTCGTCACTAAAGTACGCTCATCCTTTTCAGTACGCTGGGTAATCTCTTCCAATAAATCATCAATCTGATTTAGACTTGGTCGCACATCAATAATTGGATCAAGCAAACCGGTAGGACGTATCAATTGATCCACAACAATACCATTGCTCTTTTCTAACTCATAATCAGCAGGAGTAGCACTTACATAAATGGTTTGCGGTGCTAATTTTTCAAACTCTTCAAAACGCAAGGGTCTATTGTCTTTCGCTGAGGGCAAGCGAAATCCATAGTCTACCAGATTCTGTTTTCTAGCCGCATCACCTCCAAACATTGCTCGAATTTGGGAGATACTCACATGACTTTCATCAATCACCATCAAAAAATCTTTTGGAAAATAATCCAGCAAACAGAAGGGACGACTACCAGGTAAACGACCATCAAAATAGCGGGAATAATTCTCAATACCTGAGCAATATCCCAGCTCTTTAATCATCTCCAAATCATAATTCACCCTTTCGTAGATACGTTTGGCTTCATAGTTTTTTTCAATAGATCTAAAATAATCACATTGCGCAGCCAAATCCACCTCTATGTATTGTATAGCATTGGTAATACGTTCTTTTGTAGGGACAAATATACTGGCAGGAAAGATATTATAAGCATCAAATGTCTCCATAACATGGAAATTGACTGGGTCCACCGTTTGAATGGAATCAATCTCATCGCCCCAAAAGACAACCCTTAAAACAAAATCAGCATAAGCTAAGAAAATATCAACCGTATCACCCTTCACCCTAAAATTACCACGATTCAATTCTATTTCATTGCGAGAATAAAGGCTATCAACTAGCGTTCGCAAGAAAAGATTACGAACAATTTGTTGCCCGCGATGTATCTCAATCACATTGGTGGTAAAATCCTCAGGATTCCCCATACCATAAATACAGGATACGGAGGATATTACAATAACATCGCGTCTACCGGAGAGTAAAGCAGAAGTTGTTGCCAATCGGAGCTTCTCTATCTCCTGATTGATCGCTAAATCCTTCTCAATATAGGTATCCGACACAGGCAAATAGGCCTCTGGCTGATAATAATCGTAATAGGAAACAAAGTATTCAACCGAATTTTCAGGAAAAAAAGCTTTGAATTCACTGTACAATTGCGCCGCTAATGTTTTATTATGACTCAAAATGAGGGTTGGCCTTTGCACTTGCTGGATGACATTCGCAATAGAAAAAGTCTTTCCAGAGCCCGTTACACCCAATAAGGTTTGAAAGGGAATCTCAGCATTCAATCCATCAACAAGCTGACGAATGGCTTCAGGTTGATCACCGGTTGGGCGAAAGGGGGATGTTAGTTTAAAGGACACGGGAAGGAGTGATTAACGATTAGTGTTTAGTGGGGCAAAGAACCAAAAATATTCACAAAAAAAACAAAAGAACAGCCAAATGAGTTCATTTTATAAATATGAATGATTCTAAGCTTCATCAAGAGGCATAACCATCCAGAGAATAACATAAATCAGTAGGCCTGGAAAGCCTACAGACAAGCAGGATAACAATACATATGCCACCCTTACCAATGTCACATCTAAATCGAGGTACTCAGCAATACCAGCACATACACCTGCAATCATTTTATTTCTCGAACGTCTCAGTTTAGCTTTCATAAGGCAAGAATCTTGATAGTTTTTAATTATAACAAAGAAACAAAAAAAGAATGACAAAGGCAAATCGCAACAAAATAAAAATTAAACCTATACAAATGACCTATAAAAATCAAGGCCTTTATTAAAACTTTGTGAATCTTTACTTTACAAAATCACCTTTAGGTTTATCACTTTGATGAGGGCGTGTGAATCATGCAAACATCTTCGAATAATCTGTAAGTATATTCAATATAAAATATAAACCTTTGTACAATAATTTGAACGACTTAAAAACAAGGCTGTAGTAATTTTCTAGTAAAAAAAAATAATTCAATAACGAAACATCAAATGATTAATAAAACAAACCAAACAAAGAAAATCCTTATTTCATTAGACTATGATAAGTCATCAAAAAAAATAGCAGAACAAGGTTTCGCTCTCGCACTAGCGATGAACGCTGAAATAGTATTATTACATGTTATTTCAGAAGAAACTGTATATTATTCCGATTACTCATACAGGCATGAATTAGAGATTGATTTCACAGAAAATATAGAAGAATTGACTAGAAAATTTCTTGAGCAAACAAAAACCAGACTTGAGAATAATTCAATACAAACCTTAGTACTAAAAGGGGATATTGCCAAAACGATTTTGGAAACGGCCAAGGAAAAGCATGTAGACATTATTGTTCTCGGCTCTCACAGTCGAAAATGGATGGCAAAAATAATTATGGGTAGTAGAGCGGAAGAAGTAATAAAGAAAACATCGATTCCACTTTTTATTGTACCAACAGCATATCAATTTGAAGATCTTGAATAAAGTGCCAAGCTACTTATTTTTTTGCAAATATCCCTGAGACTATTATTAAAAATAGACTTCATTATTTGTGACTACTTACTTACATTAATAAGCACATCGATAAATTGCCAGAAATACGCAACAGGAAATAGCCGCAGAAATAATCAACCAATCCTATGAGCACACAGATAAAAAAAATCTTTACTGTCTTAAAAACTGCTTTCAAAAGTTGGTTTAAAAAAGATCCATTTCGTGAAAGTGCTGTAATCGCTTACTATGCCATCTTTGCATTGCCTGGTTTATTGGTGATTACCATGACCCTCGGCGGATATTTTTTTGGTAACGACGCTGTAAATAATCAAGTAGCAGCACAATTTAGCGCTACTATGGGCTCAGAAACTGCAAATCAGATTCAAGACATCATCATCCAAGCCAGCAAATTACAAAATTCTGTATTAGCCACTATTGTAGGAATAACAACTATTCTCATAGGAGCAACTGGAGTTTTCGCCGAGTTTCAAAAGAGCTTAAACACAATTTGGGAAGTCAAACTAGACACAAATAAATCAGGCATATGGCAAATTATCAGGGTCAGACTTTTTTCATTTGGCCTAATTATTTCGATCACTTTCTTAATGATAGTATCCTTGCTGATTTCAACCCTCATAGCAGCTTTCGGAACTTGGCTAAGTAGTCATTTTTCAGAATCGTTTTTACTTATACTTACTGTACTAAACTATGGTATCTCATTTACCATCTTGACAGTTTTATTTGCCCTCATGTTCAAAATCCTCCCAGATGTAAAAATAAAATGGAAAAATGTCTGGATTGGTTCATTTGTTACTGCATTTCTGTTTGAAATTGGCAAATTGGCTTTGGGAATGTATTTCGGGAATGCAAACCCTGGAACAGGTTATGGTGCAGCAGGATCTATCATCCTCATTATGCTCTGGGTTTCATATTCCTCTATGATCGTATTTTACGGAGCTGAATTTACACATGCATTCGCCAAGACATTTGCCGAAAAAATAACACCCACTAAAATTGCAAAAGCAATTTAACATTAAAACCCAACCAATCTATCACTCGTTCAGCAAAACTCTGAATTAAGTCTTATAAGTATTGAGTTCATTCAAGTCATTAAAAAAAGTAAGCAAGGAATCCATCCAATTTTATGAATTTTTAGGGAAGTGTTCTTAATAAAAAACTGTACTTTTGTACTCTATTCTCAACCCCTAAATTCATACCATACATGTCAGATTTGAATACCAACTTCAAAGTATTTTCAGGCTCAAAAAGCCGCTATCTTGCAGAAAAAATATGTGAAAATTTAAAATGTCCGCTTGGAAACGTTAAGTTACAGCACTTCTCAGATGGCGAATTCTCTGTTTCTTTTGAGGAATCAATACGAGGGCGCTATATCTATCTTGTACAATCCACTTTTCCGAATTCGGACAATTTGATGGAATTGTTATTGATGATTGATGCTGCTAAAAGAGCTTCTGCCTACAAAGTCATTGCAGTAATTCCTTATTTTGGTTGGGCACGTCAAGACAGGAAAGATAAACCAAGGGTATCGATAGGGGCAAAACTCATTGCAGACATGTTAAGTGTTGCTGGTGTAGACCGTGTAATTACAATGGATTTACATGCTGATCAAATTCAAGGTTTTTTCAACATCCCTGTTGACCACCTTTTTGCCTCTTCTATTTTTATCCCCTACATCAAATCATTGAATTTAGAGAACCTTGTCATTGCTTCACCAGACGTAGGTGGTTCTAAACGTGCTGGAACGTATTCAAAATACTTAGGAGTACCCATGGTAATTTGCCACAAAACACGTGAAAAAGCGAATGTAGTTGGCGAAATGAGAATCATTGGTGATGTTAAAGGCAAAGACGTTATCATTACTGATGACATGGCCGATACAGCTGGTACACTTTGTAAAGCAGCAGATTTAATGATGGCAAGTGGTGCAAATAGCGTTCGTGCAATTGTATCACATGGTGTTATGTCTGGAGATGCTTCAAAAAGAGTAATGGAATCATCATTAACTGAGATTGCTTTCACAGATTCTATCCCTTTTAAAGACAAAGACATTTGTCCTAAAGCTAAAATACTTTCAATGGCTGATATGTTTGCTGAAACATTACGTTGTGTACAAGATCACAAATCAATCAGCGAGCAATTTATCAATTTTTAATCTATTCTATTAAAATCAAACACAATACTTTATAAAAAGAGAGACTCCAGAATACATATTCTGGAGTCTCTCTTTTTATAAAGTATATTGTGAATTAATCTGCTAATTCAATTTTAACTTTCATATTTTTCACCTTCTCATTCTCTATCAATTTAAGAACAGCATCTACCTTACTACGCTTTACAGCTACATAAGAATAGAATTCCTTTACTTCTACCATTCCTAGCTCATCTTTTGCCAAAAGACCTTTTTTAAACATAAACCCAACGATATCCATCTTACTGACCTTATCTTTTTTACCCTTGCCAATGTAAATTGTAGACCAATCAGGTTTAGGAGGCATAGAACTCAAAACAGGCAATGATAATACCAATGGTTCTGGACTCACAAACAGTGGTATGGCTTCTGTAGAGGCCAATAATAAATAGGATGAACCTTCACTTTCCATCCGTGCAGTTCGACCGTTACGATGTACTAATTCATCCAAACGAACCGGAGCGTCAAAATGAATCACATGTTTTATTTCGGGAATATCCAAACCGCGAGATGCTAAATCTGTTGAAATAAAGGCAGTACAAGAACCATTTCTAAATTTAGAAAGAGCTCGTTCTCTATCCGATTGCTCCAATTTACCATGAAAAAACTCATTAGCAACTCGTCTTTCGTTAAGATATGCACTTACTTTTTCAACAACATCGCGTTGATTGCAAAAAATCAAGGTTGAATCATTTCCTAAATAACACAAAAGTTGGTATAACAAATCCATCTTGTCTTTATTCTTGCCCTTAACAGAATAACTTTGCAGACCTTTCAGCTGATTATTCTTTTCCGAAAAATCCAGTTTAATAGGATTCTTAATCCCTGTAAAAGCCGGAATAGAAACTGCATCAGTCGCTGAAGTAAGCATCCGTTTGTTAAGTGAAGGAATACGATTAATAATTGCCTCCATTTGCTCAACAAAACCCATTTCTAAAGATTTATCAAACTCATCCAACACCAACACTCGAATATCACTCACATCAAAGTTCTCCCGCTCAATATGATCTTGTAATCTACCAGGAGTACCAATCAGTACAGCTGGCGGAACCATCAACTCACGTTTTTCCCCATTGGAAGGTCGTCCACCAAAGCAACTGTTGACTTTATATCCGGTACCCATGCTGCGCCAAACCTGTTCGATTTGCTGTGCTAATTCACGAGCAGGCGCCAAAATCAAAGCCTGTACCTTCTGGCTGTTTGGATTTAAACTGAGAAGCACTGGTAATAAATAAGCCAATGTTTTACCAGAACCTGTGGGCGACAAGAGAATCATGTCTTTTTCTTTCTCATTGGCAGTAAGCACTGCTAATTGCATTGGATTCAATGATTCAATGCCCATGCTTTTCAGCGTATTATCAATCAATAGAGAGTTATTTTGCATAATGCGATGAATTAGAATAATAATTGCTTAGGAAATAGAGAAGCATAAAAAAGGCTGATTCAAAACATCAGTTCAAATCAGCCCTTTTATGGATAGGTATAAGATTAAATAATCAACATTGCATCACCATAAACACCAAACTTATAGCCTTCTTTTATGGCTACCTCATAAGCATACATGATTGATTCATATCCGCCAAAGGCAGCAGCCAACATGACTAATGTAGAATATGGTAAATGGAAATTAGTAATCAATGAATTAGCAACAGTAAAATCATAAGGTGGGAAAATAAATTTATTCGTCCATCCATTGTAAGGTTTGATTTTCCCTTCTGTACCCACTACTGTTTCCAAAGCACGCATTACGGTAGTTCCTACAGCACAAATATTTCTATTCTCATCTTTCGCTTTGTTTACTGTAACAACAGTTTCTTGAGGAATAGTCATTTGCTCAGAATCCATTTTATGCTTGGTCAAATCTTCCACATCTATTTCACGGAAATTGCCCAAACTCATGTGAGAAGTCAAGAATGTAGCCTCAATGCCTTTTATTTCCATACGTTTCAACACCTCACGACTAAAATGCATACCCGCAGCTGGAGCAGAAACAGCACCCTCATTCTTCGCAAAGATCGTTTGAAAACGATGCTCATCATCATTTTCTACAGGACGACTTATGTTCTTTGGTAGTGGCGTTTCACCCAATTTAAAAAGACCTTTACGGAATTCATCATGTGTACCATCAAACAAAAAGCGCAAGGTACGACCACGAGATGTGGTATTATCAATCACCTCAGCAACGATAGAATCATCTTCACCAAAATATAATTTATTACCAATACGAATCTTACGAGCAGGCTCTACAAGAACATCCCAAAGACGCATCTCATGATTTAATTCTCGCAACAAAAAAACCTCTATCAACGCACCTGTTTTCTCTTTATTACCAAACAAACGCGCTGGAAAAACCTTTGTATCATTAAAAATAAACAAATCATGCTCATTAAAATACTCTAAAATATCTTTAAAGGTACGATGTTCAATTTCACCAGATTCACGGTGCAACACCATTAAACGAGATTCATCACGGTGTTTTGAAGGATATTGTGCTATTAACTCGTCAGGTAAATCGAATTTGAATTTTGATAACTTCATAATTATATTGTTTTGAATGTCATGTAAAATATTATAAGCGGAGTGTTGAAAAGTAGTGCTGTGATTAATTGTTCAACACTAGCTGGTCAATGTGTTCAACTAAATCATCAATCTGCCAACAGTTATTCAGTTGAACTTCACCAATACGGGTACGTTCCAAACCAATTAGATGAGCCCCACTACCCAAAGCTAATCCAATATCTCTTGCCAAAGCACGTATATAAGTCCCTTTGCTGCAAACGACCCGAACTTTAAGAACGGGTAATGAAAAGTCAAGGACCTCTATTTCATCTATAACCAACAGTTTTGGTTTTAGTTCAACTTCTTTACCCTCACGGGCATAATCATAGGCACGCTTTCCATCAACTTTTACAGCAGAATAGACTGGCGGTACTTGCCATATTTCACCTAAAAATTGGGGAATGATAGTATCTACAAGTTCACGTGTAATTTGTTCGGTTGGATAAGTCGCATCCACAGGCATTTCTAAATCAAAAGAGGGAGTGGTAGCGCCCAAGG
>CANFFA010000036.1 GCA_947445425.1 Paludibacteraceae bacterium | reverse complement strand
AATTTATGACTTGAAAAATATCAACCCAACTGCAATGATCAGTGTAAAACTGGTTTCTGAAAGTGGTGTTGGTACCATCGCAGCTGGTGTTGCAAAAGCAAAAGCTGATTTGATTTTGATCAGTGGTGCCGAAGGTGGTACGGGTGCAAGTCCTGCAAGTTCTATTAGACATGCTGGTTTACCAATGGAAATTGGTTTGGCAGAAACGCAACAAACCTTGGTAATGAATAATTTGCGTGGTCAAATTAAACTTCAAGCGGATGGTCAATTGAAAACAGGTCGTGATATTATCATGTCTGCTTTGTTGGGTGCTGAAGAGTTTGGTTTTGCTACCAGTGCACTGCTTATTCTAGGTTGTGTAATGATGCGTAAATGTCACTTAAATACTTGTCCAGTTGGTGTTGCCACGCAAGATGTTGAATTGCGTAAACGTTTCTTGGGTAAGCATGAATATTTGGTGAATTTCTTCAATTTCTTAGCGCAAGATGTTCGTGAGCATTTGGCTGCACTTGGATTCCGTAGTTTGGATGAAGTAGTGGGTCATTCTGAATTGATTGAACGTAAAGCGTTTGATCTTCACCCGAAATTGAATAAAATAGATATTTCAAAAATTATATATACACCAAAAGAGACTCAAAAGAATGCAATTCGTCATGTCAGCAATCAAGATCACAAACTTGAAAAAGTGTTGGATGTTGAATTGATTTCAAAATCTCTTCCTGCACTTGATATGTGTATGCCAGTTCATTTTAAAACTGCCATTACAAATATCGATCGTACGGTTGGCGCTATGCTTTCTGGTGAAATTGCCAAACGTTATGGTCAAGTTGGTTTACCTGATAATACCATCACAATTGATTTTGAAGGTTCTGCTGGTCAAAGTTTTGGTGCTTTCTTGTCAAAAGGTGCTGTCTTTAAATTAGTTGGTGAAGCCAATGATTATTTAGGTAAAGGTCTTTCAGGTGGTACTATTTCTGTGGTTCCTCCGCAAGGAAGTTCTTTCTTAGCACAAGATAACATCATCGCTGGTAATACTTTATTGTATGGTGCTACTTCCGGTGAAGTGTATATCAATGGTATAGTGGGTGAACGTTTCTGCGTTCGTAACTCAGGAGCCATTGCTGTTGTCGAAGGTGCTGGTGATCACTGTTGTGAGTACATGACTGGTGGTAGAACGGTTGTTCTTGGAGAAACAGGTCGTAACTTTGCTGCTGGTATGAGTGGTGGTGTTGCGTATGTTCTTAACGAAAAAGGCAACTTTGATTATTTCTGTAATATGGAAATGGTTGAGTTGTCACTTCTTGAAGATAGTGCTGATAAAAAAGAATTAAATGGATTAATTAAGAAACATTATGAGCATACTGGAAGTCCCCGTGCGAAACAAATTTTGGACAACTGGAGCGAATATGTTGAGAAGTTTATTCAAATAGTTCCTATAGAATACAAACGAGTTTTACAAGAAGAAAAAATAGCTGCTATCAATAAGAAGATTGCACAAGTAAATCGCGATTATTGATATTAAGTTAACGAGTAAACAACTAAACACGATAAAGCAATCCTCCTCATTATTTTGAGGAGGGTATTGCTTAAAACAATAAAACACAATGGGAAATCCAAGAGCATTTATAACTGTACCCCGCAAAGAAGCGGGTTACCGACCGATAAACGAGCGCGTTTATGATTTTGGGGAGGTAGAACAAACACTGAATAGAGAAGACAGACAGGCACAAGCATCACGTTGTATGGATTGTGGTATTCCTTTTTGTCACTGGGGATGTCCGCTAGGCAATAAAATGCCAGAATGGCAAGATTTGATATATAAAGGAAAATGGAAAGAAGCGGTTGCTAATATCCATGATACTAATAACTTCCCTGAATTTACCGGTCGTATTTGTCCAGCACCATGCGAGAAATCTTGTGTATTGGCATTAAGCGAGTCACCGGTTACCATCCGTGAGAATGAGGCTGCAATTGCAGAAATCGGCTTTACTGAAGGTATGATTAAGCCACTTCCACCTAAAACCCGTACTGGTAAAAATATTGCCATTATTGGTTCTGGTCCTGCTGGTATGGCTGCAGCACAACAATTGAACCGCAAGGGACATACAGTAACGCTTTTTGAAAAAGACAATGCGTTGGGTGGTTTACTTCGCTATGGTATTCCAAGCTTTAAATTGAGCAAGAATGTGATTGACCGTCGTTTGACGCAAATGTCTGAAGAGGGTATCATTTTCAAACCAAATACTGAGGTTGGAAAAGATATTTCTGGTAAGGAAATCATGGCAAATTTTGATGCAGTTTGTTTAGCAATTGGTGCAGGACATCCACGCAATATCACGCCAGAAGGTCGTGATTTGAAAGGTGTTTATTATGCCATGGACTTTTTGAGCCAACAAAATCAACTCATCATGGGTGAAACAGTTGCCGAAAAGGATATTATTTCAGCTAAAAATAAACATGTATTGGTTATTGGTGGTGGAGATACTGGTTCGGATTGTGTCGGTACTTCTGTTCGTCAAGGTGCTGTTAAAATTACTCAAATTGAGATTTTACCTCAACCTCCAGCTGGTAAAAATCCTGCTACTCCTTGGCCTTACTATCCAACCATCTTGAAAACTTCAAGCTCACACCAAGAAGGTTGTGAGCGTAAATGGAGCTTGAATACCAAACAGTTTATTGGTGAAAATGGAAACTTGAAAGAGGTTTTAGTCGAAGAAGTTGAGTGGTTGAAAGGTGAAAATGGTCGCATGGAGATGAAACCAACTGGCAAAACTGAAATCATCAAAGCTGATTTAGTTTTCCTTGCTTTGGGATTTGTTCACCCTGTACACGAAGGTTTATTAGATGAATTAGGTGTGAATTATGATGCCCGCGGTAATGTTGCTACAGATAAGAAAAGTCAAAGTAGCTTAGCAAAAGTATTTGCTACTGGTGATGCCGCTATCGGTGCAAGCTTGGTAGTACGTGCTATTGCATTGGGCCGTAAAGTTGCTGAAGATATCCATAAATCTTTATAAATGAATTGAGAGTAGATTGTTTTTGAATAAGAAAAATAGTTTGCTCTCAATTTTCAATATTCTTAAATTTAATTAATAACTGCTTATTTGTTATTTGATTACATGCTGATATAACTTGTAACTTGTAACTAAATATCTCGTAACTATATAAAAAGATATGTGTGGAATAGTATGTGCATTTGATCTTAAATACCCTGCGCAGGCATTGCGCCCTTCAGTATTAAAAATGTCTAAGCGAATTAGACACCGTGGTCCAGACTGGTCTGGTATTTTTTCTAATGATAAAGCCATCTTGGCGCATGAACGTTTGTCAATTGTTGATCCTGAATCAGGTAAACAACCTCTCTTCAGCAAGGATGGTAAATTGGTGTTGGCTGTGAATGGTGAAATCTACAATCATCAAGAAATTAGAAAACAATTTGAAGGTAAATATGAATTCCTTACCAAATCGGATTGTGAAGTTATTTTAGCGCTTTATCGTGAAAAAGGACCTAACTTCATGGAAGATTTAAATGGTATTTTCGCATTTGCACTTTATGATATTGAGAAAGATATTTATATGATTGGCCGTGATCACATTGGAATTATTCCATTGTATCAAGGTTGGGATGCACAAGGAACATACTATGTTGGTTCTGAATTAAAAGCTTTAGAAGGCGTTTGTCTTAAAATTGAAGAGTTTTTACCAGGTCAATATCTTTATAGCCCTGATAAAAAACCTACACAATGGTACAAACGTGATTGGGAGAATTTTGACGCAGTAAAAGATAATGTTTCTGATATTGATGTATTGCGTGATGCTTTAGAGGCTGCTGTTGAACGTCAATTGATGGCTGATGTACCTTATGGTGTATTGCTTTCAGGTGGTTTGGATTCTTCAATTATCTCTGCCATAGCAAAAAAACATGCAGAGAAACGTATTGAAGCAGGTAAACAAGATGGTTCTTGGTGGCCACAATTGCACTCTTTTGCAGTGGGTCTTGAAGGTTCTCCTGATTTGATTGCTGCTCGTAAAGTTGCAGATTCTATTGGAACCATTCACCATGAAATTCATTTCACGGTTCAAGAAGGTTTGGATGCCGTTCGTGATGTTATTTATCACGTTGAAACATATGATGTTACTACCATCCGTGCCAGTACGCCAATGTATTTACTATCCCGTGTAATTAAATCTATGGGTGTTAAAATGGTGCTTTCTGGCGAGGGTGCTGATGAGATTTTTGGTGGTTACCTTTATTTCCACAAAGCACCAAATGCTGAAGAGTTCCACAAAGAAACGGTTCGTAAATTGGATAAATTACACCTTTACGATTGTTTACGTGCTAATAAGTCTCTGGCTTCTTGGGGTGTTGAGGGTCGTGTACCTTTCTTGGATAAAGAATTTATGGATGTTGCCATGCGTTTGAATCCAAAAGATAAGATGGCAGGTAATGGTAAAATGGAGAAATGGATTTTGCGCAAAGCTTTTGAAGCCTATTTACCAGAAAGTATTGTTTGGCGTCAAAAAGAGCAATTCTCTGATGGTGTTGGTTATAGCTGGATTGATACTTTGCGTCAGATGACTCACGATTCAGTTACGGATGAGCAAATGGCCAAAGTGAATGAAACTTATCCAATTAATCCGCCAATGAATAAAGAAGAGTATTATTACCGTACTATTTTTGCGGATTATTTCCCTTCTGATTCTGCTGCTACCTGTGTGCCTTCTGTGCCTTCTGTAGCTTGTAGTACACCAATTGCTTTGGAGTGGGATGCAGCCTTCAAGAATTTGAATGATCCATCTGGTCGTTCAGTGGCAAGCGTTCACGAACAAGCTTATACTAAGTAAAATATATTTATATAAAAAAAAGCTGGCAATTATTTATTGCCAGCTTTTTTTATCTCTAAATCCCTTATTAGTTTTCTGCCTTACGAATAGACATTTCACAAGCTTTGCAATCAAAGCTCAATTCATATACCTGTTCCTTATTCCTCAAGTAAAGTGGTTCCTTAAAACTAGCTTTGTATCCCTCTTTCGGACACCAACCCATCGTATATTTTATGCAGTGCTTGCAATACATCAACGGTACACCTTCTTGCGCTTTTACTTCAAAACCAGGCATTACTTCATTTACACCATGTTCTCGGTAGAAACTTTCGGCTGCTGCATTGGTTACATTCCCTAAATAACTCAATTTTTCAGAATAAAATGAAGTTGTTATCGCTTCCCGTTTAGGCTCCCTTTCATAGCTATTTAGCCTTAACTCATCTAATTGCAGTACTGCCAATCTCCTCCATTCGCTCAATTGTGAAGCCGGGAAAAACCAAGGGCTATCAATTTTTACTTCTATTTCAGTAACTTCATATATGGTGTTCCCCATTTTGGCCATTTGATTTTTGATGTTATCAATCACCGCATCTGGTTTTTGGGCAGCTTGTTTCTCACAATTCGTTTCATAAATGGTTGATAGGCCTGTTTCATCCACCAATTCAATTGAAAATCCAATTGGAATCTCCGAAAATATCACTTTAACACCAATTTTCCGTTCTGCCGTTTTTCCTTTTAGGATTTTATCAAATGCTTGATCTTGATTGCGATATAAGAATACACCCACTTCCATCCTTGGCATATCAGCAGGGAAAATCTGTTTCCTATCCACCCGATTGACCCTAAAACCACTTAGGTCATTTTGTTTGTTGATAAAACAAAGGCCATCACCATTATTTATTAAGCTCCCATTGTGCATCTCAAAAAAATTACGACCTATATACGTCACTTTTCCAATGGGTTCGCCGAGTGATTTTGGTGTATCTAACTGAGCAATTTCTTTTTGGCGTCCATGGATAAAATAATCTGTATCTCCACGACGAAAGCTTTTCTCTGGATTTGGTTCAAAAAACAAAGTAGTTTTGCCGTCAGATGCTCTTTCATAAAGTGTACTGGAATCTATTATTGCATCGAGCTTTTTACGGTAAAATGCGGTTATGTTTTTCACATAATCCACATCCTTTAATCGTCCTTCAATTTTAAAAGAACTCACACCTGCCTCCATCATCTCCTCTAATTCATCAGACAAATCCAGATCTTTTAAGGATAAAAGATGTTTGTTTTTGGCTAGTAAATTATCATCTGCATCAGTTAGATGGTATGGTAGACGGCAGTATTGTGCACATTGACCACGATTGGCACTTCGACCACTATTGGCCTGGCTCATATAACATTGTCCGCTATAACTCACACACAAAGCACCATGTACGAATGCCTCCAATTCAACTTCAGTTTGATTCGATATTTCTGCGATTTGTGCTAAAGATAACTCCCTAGCGATAACGACCCTTGAAAAACCAACATCTTGTAGGAATTTTACTTTCTCTACCGATCGATTATCAGTTTGCGTACTCGCATGAAGGGCGATAGGAGGTAGGTTCAATTTTAAAATACCCATGTCTTGAATAATCAAAGCATCAGCGCCGGTATTGTAAATTTCCCAGATCAATTTCTCGGCTTCAGGAAGCTGCTCGTCTGTTAAAACTGTATTCATGGCCACCAAAACCTTTACCTTGAATTGATGTGCATATTGTACTAATTTAGCAATGTCTTCAACAGTGTTACCTGCAGCAGCTCGCGCTCCAAATTGTGATGCGCCTATATACACTGCGTCTGCACCATGATTGATTGCTGCCAAACCGCATTCCAAGTCTTTGGCTGGAGAGAGAAGTTCTATTTTCTTAATCATCAAATCTTATTTTCAATATTCTTATTAATCACTCATCATTAATCATTCATGATGATAAGGTTCTCCTTTTAAAATCGTCATGGCTCTATACAGTTGTTCTGCAAATATCAGTCGTATCATTTGGTGAGAAAAAGTCATTGCTGATAATGATATTTTGCCATTTGCGCGTTGATAAACTTTTTCCGAAAATCCATAGGGTCCACCCACTATAAAAACGACACATTTATGTGAAGCCAGCATTTTTTTTGAGATAAATTCAGAGAATCCCATAGAACTAAACTGCTTTCCTTTATCATCCAAAAGAAGTACGTCATCACTGTTTTCTAACTGTTTCAGAATTAGATCACCCTCTCGTTCTTGCTGTTCGGCAACAGATAGGCTTTTCGTATTTTTTAATTCAGGAATCACTACATATTCAAATGGAATGTAAAATTTCAATCGATTTTGATATTCTTCTTGGAGTTGAATAAGGTGGCTGTTGATTGTTTTCCCAACCGTTATAAGTTTAATTTTCATTGAGATATTCTTTGTAGTTCTTTTTTGTAAATTGTTATTAATGAGCACATAAACTAGATATAGTTGATGCTGTAATTAATAAAAAAATAAAATAATTAGGGTTTTGACTATTATTTGAAGTATATTTGTCTTTCATTCTTAAATTTAATATAACTGTGTCAATTGATATTGATAAATCTATATTGAATTTTAAAATGCTTTGTTTTAATCTAAATGACAAGATATGAAAATTCTAAAAATTGTTTTGCTTTGCTTCGCACTGTTTGCACTCGGTACAAATGGATATGCTCAAGTGCCCAGTTCAATTATATCAGCCCTTCAAGAAGGAGATGCTGGTTCACTTTCAGCATACTTAAATGATAATGTTGAATTAGTGATTGGGAATCAAAATGATGTGTATAGTAAGCAACAAGCTTCGGCAATTATTGCCGATTTCTTCCGAAAATACAGAGTAAATGGATTCGACCTTTTACACAAAGGGAACAAAGATGCCGCCAGTTTTGGCGTTGGAACCCTTAAAACAAGTTCAGGGAATTACCGCGTATATTTTTTGATCCGCAAAAATGAAATTCAACAATTAAGAATAGAATCATCCAATGACTAGCGATTTTAAAAAACTGATTTCTCTTTGGTTCGCCGAAGATATTGGTGATGGTGATCACACTACCTTGTCGTGTATACCTGATACTGCGATGGGAAAATCGAAATTGATTATAAAAGAAAATGGCATAATTGCTGGGGTAGAAGTGGCTAGGGAAATTTTTAATTCTTTTGACCCGGCGCTAAAAATGACCGTGTTTATAAATGATGGCGCTGAAGTAAAAGTCGGGGACATCGCCTTTGTGGTGGAAGGCAAGGTGCAATCTCTTTTACAAACTGAAAGATTGATGCTCAATATCATGCAAAGAATGAGTGGTATTGCAACATTAACAAATACTTATGTTCAAGCTTTAAAAGGGACCAATACCCGTGTGCTCGATACCCGTAAAACGACTCCTGGTTTGCGCTTAATAGAAAAAGAGGCTGTTAAAATTGGTGGTGGGGTTAATCACCGTATTGGTCTATATGATATGATTATGTTGAAAGATAATCATGTTGATTTTGCTGGTGGTATTGACAAAGCAATTTTACTAGCCCAAGAGTATTTGAAAGAAAAAGGCAAAGACTTGAAAATTGAAATTGAAGTACGTAACTTTGATGAATTGGATCAAGTAATGGCTGTTGGTGGAGTTCATCGGATTATGTTAGATAATTTTACTCCTGAAAATACCCTAAAAGCTGTACAAATCATTGACGGAAAATATGAAACAGAATCCTCTGGTGGAATTACTTTTGCAACACTTAAGGATTACGCACAATGTGGAGTTGATTATATTTCTGTCGGTGCTTTAACACACTCTGTAAAAAGTTTGGACATCAGTTTTAAAGCCATTTAAATATGTGTATAGAATAAATAAAAAACGATTGGTTCTGAATGGAATCAATCATTTTTTATTTTTAGAGCTTTCATTTCAAAAAGCCCTGCTCTTTAAGGACTTCTAAAAATTTAGCCGAAAACAATTCATTTCCAGCACGAGTATAGCGAACATCAGTAAAGACCTGTGCAAGTGTTTCTTTTTTGTTTTCAGATACAAAATCCTTATAAAATTGGCTATTTTCTTTTTCTTCATACAATTCATCAATTTTTGAAGAACTATAGTCTGAATACGTCTCTCTGTGTACTACTGCAGCCAAAGGAAGTCTGTCAGTTTGTTCTGTTTCAGCAGCTGGATAACCTACTGTAATCGTTGTAATGGGTACTACTAATTTAGGCAGGTGTAATGCATCAATGATAGGTTTAGCATTATAGGTAGTGGTGCCTAAATAACAAATCCCTAATCCTACACTTTCGGCAGCAATGCAGAAAGTTTGTGCTGCTAATAAAGTGTCAACGGTTGTTGCCATAAATGATTGCAAATTGTCATATCCAGGGTCAGCTTGGCGTTGCTCACACCATTTGCTTACACGGTTAAAATCGGCACAAAATGTAAGTACAACTGGAGCCTCTGTAACCATGGATTGGTTAAAATGAGCTGGGGCCAATGCCTTTTTAATTCCGCTTTCAGTGCTTACAACTATACTGTAAGCTTGCATATTTCCTGTATTTGAAGTGCGACAAGCAGCTTCCAATAATTGATTCAGTAAATTTGGCTCAATGTTTTGCTCAGTGTATTTGCGAACAGTCCTGTGTTGGTTTAGTAAGTCTATGATTTTGTTCATTTTAGCTCAATTAAATTATTCAAATGACATTTATCAATTAAAATGCAAAGATAAGAAATTATAGTGCCAAAACTGAGGATGTCTACTTTTAAATAAATCAAATAAAAAATGAAACGTATTTATATTTTTCCGAGATATAGTGGAAATGAAAGTTCAGATTGGTATCAACAGGCTATCAGTGATCTATATGCAAGTGATGAGGAGATTTCGTGCACTGTCTTGAATTTACCCAATTGGGATAAACCTGATCCAGAAGAGTTCCTTACTTTTATTAAAACGAGAATGTCAGTTCATGATCTCAATGAAAATTCTTATTTTATTGGCCACAGTGTAGGTTGCCAAGCAGCTTTATTATTTTTAGACTTTCTCGCAAATGCTCATACTGGCTTCAAAATTGGTGGGTTTTTGTGCATTGCTGGTTGGTGGACAGTGGACCAACCTTGGGAGCAACTGAAATTCTGGATCGATCAACCCATTGACTTTGATAAAATCAAGGAGGTTTGTAATAACAATATCAGTTGTTTACTATCCGATCACGATCCCTTCACAAGTGATACATTCTCAAACCAAAAAGAATGGGAAGAAAAGCTGAATGCAAATGTCACTATAATTCCCAATGCAAAGCATTTTAATACTGATGGGTACGTAGAAGTGATTGCTGAAATTAATCATATGACAAATAAATAGCAACAATAATGATAGCTCCACAAACAAAATTATTCTTCGAAAAACTTCATGTCATTGTACTTCAGAAGGAGTTGATTAAACTGACATTAACCAATAAGCGGGAAAAATCATTCGATCTTAATAAAATCATTATCACAGCAGTAGAGCTTAAAAAAGGCTATTGTCTCAATTTTGTATATCGTCACTCTACCAAAGATATAACGAAAAATTGCGAAATAGAGGAAGGATTTGAAATTATTCAAAAATTACTTACCAATGAATTCTTCAATGCGGAGATATATGGTAACCACGAAAATTTGAGTTATGTTGTTTTACCAAACGGAAAAATACAAATTAAAACAGCGGCTCCTAGTTTGCAAAAAGTCAATAGCTTTACCCACGATAAAATCAAAGATAGGTTGATTGATTCAAAAGAGAATATTTACTTAAGGGAATTGGGTGTTACGAACGATAAATGGGAGGTGCGACATGAAATGAGTGATAAGTACAAGCAAATAAACAAGTATATTGAACTTTTATCACCAGAAATTAAGGAATTAAGCTTGAAAGACCAATTTCACGTTGTGGACATGGGATCTGGAAAAGGCTACCTCACTTTTGCTTTATACGACTATCTAAGTCAACAGACAAAAAATGATGTTCAAATGACCGGGGTTGAATACAGGGATGATTTGGTAATGATCTGCAATAAGATCGCTCAGCAATCTGACTTTAAAAATCTAAAATTTATTAAGGGAAGTATAGCTGAAACGAGTTTGGGAAAAATTGATTTACTCATTGCTTTACATGCCTGCGATACCGCCACGGACGATGCCATTTATCGAGGAATACAGTCTAATGCTGAAATGATTGTCTGTGCCCCTTGTTGCCATAAGCAAATCAGGAAATCATTTAATGTGAGCAATGAACTTGCTGCTGTAATGAAGTTTGGGATTTTAAAAGAGCGGCAGGCGGAAATCATCACTGATAGTATTCGGGCAATGCTTATGGAGGCTTATGGATATAAAACAAAGGTTTTTGAATTCATCTCCTCAGAGCATACCCCCAAGAATGTGATGATAGTAGGACGTAAAACCCAGAAAACAAATCCGAACAAACAAGTGATACTTGACAATGTCGCTGCTATCAAGAAAACTTTTGGGATAGAAAAACATTATTTGGAAAGCTTGTTGGGGGTTTAAGAAAAAGACAAAAAGATAAAAAGATAAAAAGATAAAAAGATAAAAAGACAAAAAGACAAAAGAATAAAGACAGATTGCAGCGCTTTATTCTTTTGTCTAGTGTTTTATAAACAAGATCAACCCCAAAATT
>CANFFA010000035.1 GCA_947445425.1 Paludibacteraceae bacterium | reverse complement strand
CGAAGGATCCAGGGAAGATGGCACGTTTCATAAGTGATTAATGATAAGTGATTAATGATAAGTGATTAATGATAAGTGAATTTACATTAAACGTTAAACGTTAATCATTAAACGTTAATCATTAACCACCAATCGCTAACAAAGGTAGATAATAATCTCAAGCCAATGATAAAAAGGGGAAATAAGATAGTATTTTTTAGAATTTTTCTTCAGGTGTGCAATTTGTAAAGTATCTTTGCGTTATAATATTGTTCCATTTTTTTTTACATCAAGTTATTTATGAATCAGCGTTTTAAACTTCTCACGGTGTTTTTAGGTTTGCTTAGTCTGCCCATGTGTGCTGCTATTCCAGTGACCATCCAACCCATTACAACTTTTCCAATTCCTACTAGCATTAAATTTGCAGAGCAAAGTATTTCACTAGAGCGTTATGATATGCGTGAACGTTTTGATCGCGAACAAATGGGTATTGCCTATAGTCATTCCTCAAGCCTTTTAATACTGAAACGTGCCAATCGCTTTTTTCCATTGTTGGAGCCCATCCTTAAACAACAAGGTATCCCAGATGATTTTAAGTATCTAGCGGTAACAGAAAGCAATTTGGATGTCCGGGCGAAGTCGCCGGTTCAAGCAGCTGGACTTTGGCAGCTTATGCCCAAAACGGCTCAGGAGCTTGGTTTAGAAGTGAATGAGGAGGTAGATGAGCGCTATCACCTAGAGAAAGCAACTGTGGCGGCATGCAAATACTTCAAAAGGGCTTATGCCAAATACAAGGATTGGAATATGGTGGCTGCTTCCTATAATGGTGGAATGGGACGAATCTCTGGAGAGGCTGATAAACAACAAGTAAACGATTTTTTTGATATGTTGTTGACTGCAGAAACCAGTCGTTATGTATTTCGAATTTTTGTAATGAAGCAGTTTTTGGAAAATCCGAAGGCCTATGGATATATCCTTCAAAAGGAGGATTTTTATACGACTATTTCTACTAAAACAATTATAGTGAATGGGTCTGTTGACGACTGGACCACTTGGGCAGCACAACAAGGTATCAGTTATTATCAGCTCAAAGAATTTAATATATGGTTACGGGATAGGAAGCTTACGAATGCCTCAAAAAAAGAATACCGTATTGAAATTCCTGAGAAAAGTGATTTGAAATACGACCAAAGTAAAATAAAAATACACAATCCGAATTGGATCAATTAGTTACAATTAATACTCACTAAATAAATAACTTGTCATGAAGAAAATAATTTTAACATCCGTCTTTCTTATATCCATTTCAATAGCCTCCGCTCAATTTAATTTTGGGGTAAAGGCTGGATATACTTCCTCACTAGGTCTTGGTAGTCTTTCTTCTGTAGCTGGAGGTGGATATGAATTAAAAGATGCAAGTTCAGAGTTAAGTAATAATTTTCATGCGGGAGTGTTTGCGCGAGCTTCCATGCTTGGTTTTTATTTTCAACCAGAACTGCTATATGCTATGGGTAAAAATAATTATAAAATATCGTTTCAAGATGTTTCAGCAAAAACAGTTAGTTATGATAAAGTAGTTACTGTGAGTACGGTAGATCTACCCTTGCTATTTGGGTATAAAGTATTGGATTTGAAAGTTGTGAATGCCAGGGTATATGCTGGTCCTAAACTGCGATTTAATGCAGGATCGAGTCTTCGGTTTGAAAATGTAGTGTCTGGTGGTAGCACCATTACAAAAGATGCATTAACGCAAGATGTGAAATCTGCTCAAGTTGGTTTAGAGGCTGGTTTTGGGGTGGATGTCTTGATGTTTACCTTGGATGCACGTTATAATTTGATAGGTGACATGTACACAACAAAAGTAAGTTCCGTTACACTCGACAATATTCCTGTGAGTACTTTCGTAATCTCTGTGGGGTATAAGTTATTATAAAAATATTTGCAAATAAAAATCACCCTGTTCCAATTCAATGGATACAGGGTGATTTTTGTTTAAGGGTATTGTTAGCAACTATTTGTATGAAGTGTTGAGCCAGAAATACTAGAATAATGAAAGCTTGTCTCGTAATTATACAACAAGCTTGCAACTTAAACTGCTTAAAATTGTTTAAACATATAAATTAATAACTCAATTGTAATTATGAAAAGAACAAGTTTATTTTTTGCGGTGATTCTAACTGCATTAACTGCATTTTCCCAAAGCTGGGTATCGGATGCATCACATTCCCGATTGGGATTTTCTGTTAAACACCTATTAATCTCTGATGTAACCGGTAATTTTAAGAAATTTGAAGTGAAGGCTGCTAGCACAAAGCCAGATTATTCAGATGCTAAAATTGAGCTCAGTGCGGAGATTGCAAGTATTAATACTGACAATGAGAAGCGAGACGAGCACCTTAAAGGTGCCGAATTTTTTGATGTAGCTCAATTTTCAAAATTGACTTTTACAAGTACTTCTTTGAAAAAAATATCGCCAAAAAATTACAAGTTAGTAGGTAATTTAACCATGCACGGGATTACCAAAACAACAAGTCTAAATCTTGTATTTGTAGGAAAGACTACCAATCCTATGAATAAAAAAGAGATTGCTGTTTTTACATTGAAGGGGGAAATCAAAAGATTTGATTTCCTTGTTGGTTCAAAATTCCCTGCTGCAATGGTCAGTGACGAGGTGGAAGTAAATGCAAATATTGAAATGAGTCCTGTGGAATAAAACGTTTTTTCAAATGACTCAGTAAAAAAGAGTGAACCTTATTTTAGGTTTCACTCTTTTTTTACTGAACCCTATTTAATTTTGCTATTTCCCCCAAGCCTTAATACAATACGCATGGGTATAGCTGTGTACAAATATCTTACCATCAGCACCATTGGGGCGGGAGCTGGAAAAAGCCTGTTCATCTCTACCCGTTGCAATCCGTTTGAGTAAAGAACCGGTGTTTGGATCCCGCATCCCCAAGTCGCTTCCCTCTCTTTGGTAGATGATGCCATCGATGATGGAGGCGGTATTGCTACCAGGTGCTAAAACATTGTATTTTAATAATCCTGTATTTATATCAAAAGCCACCAGCCTATCTACACAATATGCCAATGCTAGATTCTTAGTACTGAGTATTTGCATAATCATATCATTCCCACTGCCTAGCCCAACGCCATCGTACAGCATCACCGATTTTTCCCAAAGCTTTTTGTTTTCAAAAGCATCGTAACAATAAACGGTATGGTATTTTCCGATCAGAATTTTACCATCCTGATAAGTAATCCACGCATTTCCATCATCTTTCAAGGTCACTATTGTTGAATAAACCTTGCTGTTTTGTGTTAGGTTGTACACATACAATGTTACCATGAGGTCATTCGGTTTCGCATCGCTCTCAGTAATTAAGCTGCAAGCAACCAAATCATCACCATTGATATTCTTGTAAATTGGTGCCTGAAAACAGTTGAAGTAAACTGGATTTTCAGTTCTAATCTCTTCGGGTAGATCGGAAGTTGGGACTTCAAATGGAACTGAAATTTCGCCCGTTTCAATATCAATCTTCATTAATGAAAATTTATTGTCTGTGCAGGCATCTATATAGGCATATTTCCCCATACCTTTGATTGTAAAACCGACCCGGCGATAATCTGTTGAAATGGGTTTTACCCATAAAACCTTTCCGGCATCAATATCTATGGCATAGGCGTAACATTCAGGGGTTGGGATACCGCCCTTGATATCACATCCCACCACGATATTTTCACGCTGATATAAATAATCTAATGTAAAAAATTCAAGATTTTTTTTTGGATAAAAATCCTTATTGCTTAACCGCCATTTCTCTTTTCCTGTTTCAGTATCCAATCCATGCAAGATACTTTCATGAATTGTACCATTTGGAACAGGTGTGCTATGAAATACCACTGTGTTTTTGTAGATTGGGTATCCTATTCCATGATCGTAAATTAGGCTTTTCTGATTTAGAGGGGTTTTCCATAGAACCCCTTCGGTAAGCTTCTCGTCAGTACATGCATATAATAGTGGGAAAGTTGATAAAATAATTAATAATCGAATCATCTTATGTTTTATTAGAAATTACGGGAGATATCAATCCCCCGTAATTTGTTCGTATTTAAATTAATTCATAAAAACTTTAGGTCTATATCCTCCTGAAATTATCTCCTGTTTAAAGACGACATTTGTATTCGGATGATTAAACTCTTCCACATGATTCACCCCCTTAATGGTTGCATTGGGTATAATCACATCTGTGCCTTTATTCGTTGCCATATACTGAGACTTAACGGGTACCACGCCATCATGAGGTTCTGGAACGGTGATGTTTTTATAAGTTGTCCATTTTCTCCACAGAAACCTGTGATTTTCAGCGATGGTCTCCACATGGGTAGCCCCCACTAAAGCTGCATGGTCAAAGTCAATACCATTGTTCATGTAATTTGCGGTAGTAAACCAACTTGCTGCCGCTAAGCCATGAAGTCCAGATAAATAAAAATTAAATGGATTAGTAAAACCCGTGGCAAAAAAATAAACAGCAAAACCAGTGTGCACAGCTCCACCCATATAGGATCCAAGTTGAACACTTTGCCAAAGAAGATAGCCCGACTTGTCAATATTGCCACTGGTATTGACGTTTGCATCTGTTCTCAGATTTGTTCCTTTCACCGAACATGTACCCAATCTCGCGAGTTGCCAACGATCCTCTTCAGCTGCAAAACAAAGCATAGGAACAGTTACTCTTCTTGTCGCAATGGTCTTCATGTAGGGACTTCCAACTTGCATATCCTTGTCACATTGCTTATATCCAAGGTCTGTGTTTGATAAAAAGCATGATAGTAATAAATAAGACCCAACTTCAGTCACACCAGCTTTAATACCTGTAGCCACAGTAGGCATGACTGCACTTGATATTGTGTTGGCAAGAACTCCTCCGCCGCTGGCTATTGACAATGAAGTAGAAGTAATTAATCCGGTAATTAATTTCATTACTAAATTTTTAAAAGGACCTCCTGATAGTGAATTTTCAATTTGTGCCCCCTCATGCGGCGTACCCAAAGTGATGATTCCCTTTATTTTAGGTGCATTATTACTCCCTTTTTCATTCCCAAATTGATATTGCAAATCTCTGGCTACCAATCCACCCATGCTGTGACAGATAAGGATCATGTCGTTTTTACTGGATAGTTTGTAGTTGTTATCACCATCATGAGCGTTAAAATCGGCAAGTTTTCCATTGCTGTTGTTCCAAGTTCTGGAGGCCGCTTGTGAAATACTCTGTTCGGAACTATAGCCAACCCGAACCCCATTGCTGGCTGTAAATGCCTGTTGGTAAACTGTCCAACAAGTTTCGTCGTCAGTCAATCCATGTATCCATACATAATTATTGGCCTGTATGGTTTGTAGCAAACATGCTGAGATGATTGCTAACACTGTTTTTGTTTTCGTTTTCATAACAGGTCAATTATTTTACAAAGTTATACATTACTTGGTTCTTTTTATAGGTCTCTATATTATTAATCACAAATGGTGTTCCATCTAGCTTGGCCATCAGGCTTTTGCGTCGAATTTGTTTGATGTTGGCATCAGGAAGACCGGAGCTTTTGAAAGCATCAGGCGCTATATTGCTAAATTGCCGCTCCTCCTTAGTAGCATAATCCATTTCTACTGATTGTGTTAATTGTTCTCCTTCATATATTTTTTGAGAATACATGCGCGTCAAATCTGGAGAAAATCGCATGACAGCTTTTTTGGATACATTTGTCTTTACCCTGCTGGAGAGGCTTGAACTACTGTTTCCCATATCCATTTCCATAATGACTTCTGTTGGGTTTTCACTAACCAAACGCATCCCACTGCTATTGGCCTTTTGTATGGCTATGCTCCTTTTTGCACGTTGGGCTGCCGGGCTATTTTGAACAGGGCTAGCCATACTCGCTTGTAAAGAATCGAGCATGGGCTTCATGTTTATATCACCGGCGGGGTCAGATTTTAGCAATTCGCCAGCAGAATTATACAAGTAAACCACATTGTCCTTGATAATGGTCTTGGCAACGCGCTCGTTTTCAGGCTGCGGGTGAACGTTGATGGTCTCAATGTACTTCATGTCTTCAGTAGTTTTGTCTTCGGAAAGAAATGAAATGGTTCCATCGGTGTAAATTTTTTGTGCGATGGTTTCGACGCTCATCACCGGAATTTCATCGGCTGAGGTGATGGTGTCGTTCACTTCCGATGCGCCTGCTCTTCTCATTCTCATTTGTTGTGGCAGGCTTTGAACATATTCACCTTTGCAGAACTCTGCATTTTCGGGCGTGAAAATAGCCTCTGAGAATTGTACTTTCTCTTTTTCTTGTGAAATTTCTATCGCTACATCTTTTGGGGAATCTGATATTGATGCGGCTGGAGCTTTCTCGTCCTTACAGGCCTGTAGGCTGAAAGCAATTGAAATAAATGCTAAACTATATAAAATCGGTTTCTTCATAAATGTGAATTTGGTGAGTTTTAGGCTTTATTGCTACATATAGTTCTGATTAATAAAGGCCTTTGTTGAATTTTTAACTGCGCATACTGAATAAAGGACCGAAAGCAGGTCTCAGTTTATGTCTGCATTTATTTTAATTTTGTTTGCTCTCCCATTTTTTTGCCTTATATTTGTTTCTCCTTTCAATCTTAATGCGGTTAGGAACTTAAAGCGAGACTTGGTAGGTTCTCAATTCATGCCAAGTTTCGCTTTTTTTTATGTCGCTGCGAAGATAGAGTTTCAGAAAATAGACTTTCTAATCCTTATTGACGAGGAAAAGTTAAGGTTTATCCTTTTTAGTTTTATTTAACGTTACTTCATTTGTAAAAAGCTAAGCAATTATTATTCATGACTATATTGAACCGGCATGCTGAACAGATGACTCCTTTTATCGTGATGGAGGTATTGGAGCGGGCGACTGAATTGGAAAAACAAGGTCACAACATCATTCATTTGGAGGTAGGGGAGCCTGATTTTGATATGCCAATTTGTATTGCCGAGGCTGCATCACAGGCTCAAAGTGAAGGGCTTACGCATTATACGCATTCGCTTGGTTCTTTGGAGTTGCGGGAAGCTATTGCACTTTTTTATTTACAAGAGTATGGCGTTAAGGTTTCACCCGATTGCATAGTGGTGACTTCAGGTTCGTCTCCTGCTATTTTAATGGCCTTGATGGCCATCTGTAATGCTGATGATGAAGTGATTATTTCAAATCCAGGCTATCCATGTTATAGAAACTTTGCATTAGCATGTCGAGCCACTCCTGTAGAAGTAAATGTAGAAGCTGAGGATGGTTTTCAATATGATATTGAGAAACTAAAAGCAGCAATCACTACAAAGACCAAAGCCATTTTTGTTAATTCTCCTATGAACCCTTCGGGAACTTTAGTGGAGGATAAAGTGTTTGAAGCATTGGCAAAATTAAATATTCCCATACTTTCTGATGAGATTTACCATGGGCTTGTTTACGAAGGTCGAGCACGAAGTATTTTAGAATTTACCGACAATGCCTTTGTTGTCAATGGATTCTCAAAGCGATTTGCCATGACTGGCTTGCGCTTGGGTTATCTTATTGCACCAAAAGCTTATATGCGTACCTTGCAAATTCTGCAACAGAATTTGTTTATTTGTGCACCCTCTACCGCTCAGGCAGCTGGGATTGCCGCATTGAAAAAGAGTAAAGCTGATATCGATAATATGCTCCAGGTTTATAATGAGAGTCGTATTTACATGATCAAACGTTTGCGAGCAATAGGATTTGAGATAAAAACTGAACCGAAGGGTGCGTTTTATGTCTTGGCAGATGCCCGTAAATTCACTTCCGATTCCTATCATTTTGCATTTGATGTGTTGGAAAATGCGCATGTGGGTATCACACCTGGAGTAGATTTTGGTAGCAATGGCGAAGGTTTTATTCGCTTTTCTTATGCCAACTCTTTGGAAAATATCGTCGAAGGACTCAATAGAATTGAAAAATACTTAATTAGTGATTAACGTTTAGTGATTAACGATTAGCAGTTTAATAGCACTAAACGTTAAGCACTAAACGTTAACCACTAATCGTTAATCACTAATCACTAAACGTTAATCACTAATCACTAACCACTTATGAAATACATCGGAGCCCACGTCAGTGCATCTGGGGGTGTTGAGAATGCCCCATTGAATGCCGCAGAAATCAATGCAAATGCTTTTGCATTGTTTACAAAAAATCAAATGCAATGGAAAGCTGCACCTTTGAGTGCAAAGAGTATTGAAGCATTTAAAGAGAATTGTGCAGCAAACAATTTGTTGCCAGATTATATTTTACCACACGATAGTTATCTTATTAATTTGGGGCAGCCCGAAGAAGATACCTTGGAGAAATCTAGAGCCGCCTTTTTAGATGAAATGCAGCGTTGTGAACAGTTGGGGTTGAAATTATTGAATTTTCATCCAGGGAGTCATTTGGGCAAAATTACCGAAGAGGAGTGTTTGAACTTGATAGCAGAGTCTATTAACATTACCCTCAATAAAACGCATGGGGTAACTGCTGTTATTGAAAATACAGCAGGGCAGGGGACCAACCTTGGTTTTAAATTTGAACATTTGGCCTATATCATTGATAAAGTAGAAGATAAATCGCGTGTAGGGGTTTGTATTGATACCTGTCATACCTTTGCTTCTGGTTATGATTTTCTGACTCCTGAGGGCTATGATCAAGTATTTGCTGATTTTGAAAATATCGTTGGGTTTAAGTATTTGAAAGGAATTCACCTAAATGACAGTAAAAAAGCGCTTGCAACTCGTGTAGATAGACATGATAGTATCGGTAAAGGTTTCATTGGTATTGAGTTCTTTAAACGCTTTATGAATGATTCCCGTTTTGATAATATGCCGATTATTTTGGAAACGCCGGACGAGACCATTTGGGATGAGGAGATTGAGATGCTGAGGAAGATGATTAAAAAGTAATCAGAGATTAATACTTGCGATTAAAACATAGCTAAATACTATATTGTAAAAATCCCCTAGTATTGTAATTTTTAATTACAGTATTAGGGGTATTTATTTTATTTAGAACTATACATTCCTTAGATTATACGAGTTATTTCTGTGAATTTTATTTTTTATTTTTCTAGCTAATAGACAGTGCCGCAGTATGAAATCAGTCCTTTCATCTGTTTATTTTTCGTATCTTTGCACCCCGAACAAAACAATTTAAAAGATGAATTTAGAAAGTACCATTGGAAGCCTGGTGGCCCAAGTGATTGATAGTTTATATGGATTAAAGCTGGATGCCAGTCAGATACAACTGCAAAAAACAAAAAGAGAATTTGAAGGGGAACTTACCGTTGTGATTTTTCCATTTGTGAAAGCAGCTCGTAAATCACCTGAGCAAACAGGACAAGAAATTGGTGAATTCTTACTGAAGCATAATCCCATTGTTTCTGGATTTAATGTAATCAAAGGTTTCTTAAATTTAAGCATTAGTCAAAGCTATTGGTTGGAAACCTTGAAGGAGATTCACTCAACAGTAGATTATGGTAAAACTACTGCCAAAGAAGATGCAGAAACGATGATGATCGAATATTCATCACCCAATACCAATAAACCACTTCACCTCGGTCATATCCGCAATAACTTATTGGGTTACAGTATCTCTGAAATTCAAAAGGCCAATGGTTGGAAGGTGGTTAAAACCAATATCGTCAACGATAGAGGTATTCATATTTGTAAATCAATGTTGGCTTGGAAACTTTTCGGTAATGCTGAAACACCTGAAAGTACTGGGATGAAAGGGGATCACTTGGTAGGAAAATACTATGTGGTTTTTGATAAAGCTTATAAAGCCGAGATTGCCGAATTGATGGGCAAGGGTGCTACCGAAGAAGAGGCCAAGAAAACTGCGCCACTAATTCTTGAGGCTCAGAAAATGTTATTGGCTTGGGAAAATGACGATAAAGAAGTACGTCAATTGTGGGAGATGATGAACGCGTGGGTGTATGCTGGCTTTGACGTGACCTACAAGCAATTGGGGGTTGATTTTGATAAAATATATTACGAATCGGAAACCTATCTTGATGGTAAAGAAAAAGTTGAAGAAGGACTTGCAAATGGTGTTCTATATCGTCGTGAAGATGGATCAGTTTGGGCAGATCTAACAGCTGATGGTTTGGACGAAAAACTACTGTTGCGTTCTGACGGTACTTCTGTGTACATGACGCAGGATATTGGTACGGCAAAACTTCGCTATGATGATTACAATATCAAGAAAATGGTGTATGTTGTCGGTAATGAGCAAGATTACCACTTTAAAGTTTTGTCAATTGTACTTGATAAATTAGGCTTTGAATGGGGAAAAGACTTGGTTCATTTTTCATATGGAATGGTGGAATTGCCAGAAGGTAAAATGAAGAGTCGTGAGGGAACAGTAGTTGATGCTGATGATCTGATGACTGAAATGATAGATACAGCACGTGAGACTTCACAGGAATTGGGTAAATTGGATAACTGTACACCCGAAGAGATAGAGCGAATTGCCCGCATGGTCGGATTAGGCTCCTTGAAATACTTTATGCTCAAAGTAGATCCTCGTAAGAGTATGACCTTTAATCCTAAGGAATCCATTGATTTTAATGGTAATACAGGTCCTTTTATTCAATATACGCACGCACGTATCAAGTCGGTGTTGCGAAAAGCTAAGGATCAAGGAATTGATTTTTCAACGATTTCTGATATCAATTTGACAATCTCTGAAAAGGAAAGCTATTTGGTTCAATTGCTCACAGAATTCCCAAGTATTATCAAACTAGCTGGTGAAGAATTTAGTCCCGCTTTGGTTGCAAATTATATTTATGATTTGGTGAAAGAATACAACCAATTCTACCATGATTTCTCAATTTTAAAAGAAGAAAATCTTCAATTAAAACAATTTAGATTGGTGCTTTCAGAATCTGTTGCTGCCATTATCAAAACAGGAATGGGATTGTTGGGAATTGAAGTGCCGGAAAGAATGTAACGAATTCATAATTCATTATTAAATGTCCTTTAGTTAAGGGCTTTTCTTAAAAGCCCAACGGGCTTGAAGGTGAATAGCCACGAGTACAACTCGTGGTGAATAGTCAGGAGCTCCCACAACCCTGAAAGGGTTGAATGTTAGTGATTTATTGCATTCATCCCTTTCTGGGTTGGTATATACTACTTATAGCCATAGGTTAACAACCATGGCTATTCACCTTTAAGCCCTCAGGCTTAACTAAATGACTTTATTCATAATTCATAAATAAAACAGCTACTTATAGCTGTTTTTTTTATGAAGATATTAAATTACAGCCTTTCATCTTCAATTACCTCGAACTCCATGAGGAGGAATTCGCTATTTAGATTGGAATAAAAAACCCCGATGCAGATTATCTACATCGGGGTTTTTATTTTAATTATATTCTTCTTTTAATCCCTTATTTTAGATTCGTAAGGAATTCTGCCTCAGTTGCATATTTTGCAAATTCAAGATCTTTAGCAGCTTTAGCAGCTAAACTATTGTCTAGTTTAACGGATTCTTTTAGTTTGCTGTAAACCATGTCACGATCATTGATACGAGCACCAAT
>CANFFA010000034.1 GCA_947445425.1 Paludibacteraceae bacterium | reverse complement strand
CCTCAAAGCTTCCAGAGCTACTTTGTCACGGGCTAACATGGCGGTTTTAATATCACCACTCACTTTTTCGAATAATTCCATTTTGTTTTTTTGTCAATTATGAAATACTAATCAGCGTTTTGTTTGAGCAAAACTATTAATATAGAAACATTGCTATTTAAATTTGATTTTTAAAGTAGAACTCAAATTTTAAAACTCCATTATCTCATAAACTTACGTTTCCAAGCAGGTTGATTTTCAATTACTTTTCGAGTCTGTTCGTTTTCTAAATCATCTAAAGTAAGGGTTGGAAGATCAGGTTCTTTTTCAAATACCTCCGGAGCTTTCTCAGGTTTTTCATAGTATTTATCTATTGCTTTATCAATTTCAGTTTCCTTAGAATCCTCTTCCAGTAAATCTATATCATTTATCTGTGTTTCAATTTCTTGTTGCGTTTCGTATGTAATTGCAGAAACAGCACTGTGTATCACTGCAGGTTCAGTAATTACTGGTTTAGGTGCTTTGTATGGTTTCTCAATTTTTACAGGCATTCCAGGAATGTCACTTACATCAAAACCGGTTGCTATCAATGTAATTTTTACTTTCTCACCCAAGCTATTGTCAAAGCTAGCACCCCAAATTACTTGTACATTTTCACCAACGGTAAGCATGAATTCTTGTATTTGTTCTACCTCTTCCATGCGTATTTGGTGTGTGTCAGAACAATACAAGCTTAAAAGAATTTTTCTAGCTCCACTAACATCATTGGTGTTGAGTAGCGGAGAATTTAATGCATCTTCAATGGCTTTAGTAATCCGATTATCGCCAGAAGCATAACCAGTGTTCATGATGGCTACTTTTCCATCCTTCATGATGCTAAACACATCGGCGAAATCGGTATTGATATAACCTGGTACGGTGATGATCTCAGCAATAGCTTTTGCAGCATTGGTTAAAACATCATCAGCCTTAGCGAAGGCATTCGACAATTCTAAATCAGGATAGATTTTTTTTAATTTTTCGTTGTTGATAACCAAAATAGCATCAACATGTTCGCTCAATGCAGCAACCCCTTCCAAAGCTTGACGAATCTTCATATTTCCTTCAAATGCAAAGGGGATAGTCACAATACCAACGGTTAAAATTCCCATGTCGTGAGCTGCTTTTGCTACAACTGGAGATGCTCCCGTTCCTGTACCACCACCCATACCAGCAGTAATAAATACCATTTTGGTATTGTCACTCAACATCTTTTGAATTTCTGCGATTGATTCTTCAGCTGCTTTACAGGCTACTTCAGGCTTTCCTCCGGCACCTAAACCTTCGGTAAGGATACCACCCAATTGTATTTTTGCGGGTACCGGTGAGTTTTTAAGTGCTTGATTATCTGTGTTACATACCACAAAAGTTACATCGGTAATTCCTTGACGGTACATGTGATTAACAGCATTTCCACCACCACCACCAACTCCGATCACTTTGATAATTGAACTGTCAACCAATGGCAATTCTAAAGGTAAGCTGTCTTCTAAATATCCCATATTCTGCTTCTGATTATTGCTTGTTTATGTGCTAAGTTCTAAATTTTATTTTCGTCACTGAAAAAATTAAGAAATCCATTCGCTATTTTATCAGTGAATTTATTCCCTTTCCCAGGTATTTTTGGTGTTTTTACTGGATGATTTGTCTCTTCTATTATCGGATGCTGTTTTCTGTATTCCGAAGTGAGTAAGATCGTTCCTATTGATTGTGCATAGCAAGGGTCAAAAAAATGTTCTGAGGTATCGTCTGATAACCAATCAGCATGATTTCCAAAACGAGTATAAATAGAGGTCTTAATTTCAATGAATTCTTTAATCCCTGCAAGTTTAGATCCGCCTCCTGATACCACAATTCCAGCACCTAATGCAAAAGGTAGTTGATCTATGGTTTCAAATATCGGTTGTAGTATTTCTTCTAACCTAGCTTCTATAATCGTAGCAAGGAACTGTGTTGAAATTCTAACGGGTGGTTGTTCGGCCGTAGAAGATGGTATTTGTACAAAAATAGGATCAGTTACCAATGATTCTATAGCTGATCCTTTTAGACACTTTAAGCGTTCAGCATTTGCAAAACTAATACCCAATTCCTCAATGTCTTTGGTGATGTTTTTTGCTCCTAATGGAACGACCATCATTGATTTTAAAGTTCCTTCATGATAAACCGCCAAAGTGCTTGTGGTAGCGCCCAAATTGATTAGTGCACATCCTTCAGCTCTTTCGCCATCTTCAAGTAGTACAGTGGAAAGTGCTTCTATAGCTAAAGGCGTAGTCTCTATATGGATACCTGTACGATCGAAACAATCCTCTAGTTTTGTTTTTATTAGACTATCTCCAATAATGAGCTGGTAATTTGCAGTGATTTGCTTGCCAGTCTGACCAATCGGGTTCTCTATGATTTTTCCATCTAATTCAAATGATAATGGAATTGCCTCAAAAATAGTGATGTTGGCCTGTTCTGATTGTCTTTTGCAATCATAAACCATGTCCGCCAAAAGCTGTTCAGTGACTAAGTTTGGAGTACCAATAAAACGACTCACTGATTTATTCTGGTGCTTCATGGTTTTAGCACCTATGCTCACAGATACCGTTGAAATGTCTTTTATGGCAGAGCTGTTTTGAAGGTACATTTTTAATTCATTTACCTTGAAAGCTGCACCTGTAGCTTGTTTTACAATACCACATTTAATGTCATCAGAAGGTTTTGATTCCTCTGATAAGATTTTTATTGCGCCATCTTCTTGCATTTCTGCAGCCATGATGGAGATTCTAGAACTACCTAAATCTACTGCTATAAATTGCTTATTTGTGTTCATATTATACTGACGATTTTAGGGGCAATTGTACTGTCTTGTGGTTCAATATTTGCTTGTTTTACTGGACTGTCCTTCACTCCAATTTTAGTGCAAATCACTTGGTCTTTGTATTGTAAATCTATTCGATTGTATCTATTCCATCCAATGGTGTTAAAGCCCTTTGTATATAGTTTACGAAGTTTTTCGAGTTTTGATTCATAATGCTCCAATGTTCCTAATGAAATTATGGCATCTCCAACCCTCGGTACAAGTTCTATTTTTAAATTTTCACAAACATAAATTTGCTCAATTTGTGCATTCCAAAAAGGATTTTCTTCTAGAAAACTAATGAATTCAAAAATCTCTCCTGTAGCCATTGACTTTGTGATTCGTCCTGAAACAATCGGTACATAAGCTGAGAAATTAGGACTTGCAGGCATCCATTTTTTTTCGGTATCTACATAAAAACTTTCAATACCAATGACTCTGAATTTAGGTGTTCGTTGATGTACCTTAACATGAACAATGCCTGAAGGCGTTTTATAGCATTCGGCATTTTTAATCAATGGATTTTCTTTTAGTAGTTTTTCTATTGCCTCTGTTCTGATTCTTTTTATAGTTTTACCAATTGGATTCAATTGGTGTTGGTCGAGTAGTTCTGAAATTTCCTTTTCACTTATTAATTGGTGTTGAATACTATCTGTTAATTCAATCTCGAAACGTCGACAGACTTTGTCGCCATTCGCTTTCGTAAATCGCCACAATGCAAAAAATACGTAAAACAGTATCAGCATGCTTCCAATACCAATTGCGATGTTTTTGAATTTGGGCTTCATGCTTTTTTTATAATAAGTTAATTGCGAAAAATGGAGTGATTTGTGATTGTTTTTACCTTTTCAAATTTGAATTGGACTTTCGTTTGGTATGACGGACTTTTTCAACTGTTCCTTAATCTTTGGTACCATTTTATCTATATCTCCTGCTCCAAAAGTAACCAATACGTCTAGGTCTTTTTCTTTTAGCAAAGATAATAGATTTTCACTGGAGCACAAAGTTTTGTTCTCAAGTTTAACATCACGGAAAATCATCTCCGAACTAACTCCTTCAATTGGTAATTCTCTTGCTGGATAGATGTCTAATAGTATCAATTCATCCAATTGTGATAATGCTTCAGCAAAGGCTGGTGCAAAATCCCTTGTCCTTGAAAATAGATGGGGCTGAAAAATTCCAGTTATTTTTCGGTCTGGATATAAATTCCGTATGGATGAGATACTTGCATTTAATTCGCTCGGATGGTGTGCATAATCATCCATATAAACGGTTTTTTCCGTTTTACAGACTAAATTGAATCTGCGGTAAATTCCTGAAAATGATGATATTCCTGCTCTTAATTCTTCGGCAGTAACTCCATTGAGCCAAGCCAAGGCCATAGCTGCTACGCTATTTTCGATATTGATACGAGCAGGAACGCCCAATCGCACATTTGCAACGCGGTCGGTTGGAGTAACAAAGTCAAAACGGATTTCACCATTAGAAGTTCTAATGTTTTCGGCACTAAAATCACCGCCTTCGTCCATAGAGTAAGTGTATAATTTTACCCCTTTTTTTAATTGAGGTACAATGTCAATTCCTTTACGCATGATTAAGACACCACCTGTTCTGATTAATGATGTAAAATGCTCAAAACTTTCACGAAATGCATCAGCTGTTTCGTATATATCCAAATGGTCTGGATCGGCAGAAGTGATGACCGCCATATAGGGAGATAGTTGATGAAAGGAACGGTCATATTCGTCGGCTTCAATCACAACTAAGTTACTCTCTTTTGATACTAACAGATTTGTTTTGTAATTGTTTGCAATGCCTCCCAAAAATGCATTGCAATTTACATGCGATTGATACAGTAAATGTGCTGCTATTGTGGAAGTTGTCGTTTTACCATGTGTTCCGGCTATACAGATGCCTTTGCTCTGTTTGGTAATACTTCCCAGAACTTGTGCTCTTTTTTGAATATTGAAATTTTGCTCTTGAAAATAGAGCAGTTGTGGGTGATTTTTTGGAACGGCTGGAGTAATTACCACCAAAGTATTCTTCTCTTTTTTGAAATCTTCTGGAATTTGAGTAATGTCTTCATCAAAGCACACCCCAATACCTTCAGCTTGTAGCTCTTTGGTTAGTTTCGTTTCTGTTCGGTCATAGCCGGCTACTTGAAAGCCTTTTGAATTAAAATATCGTGCCAATGCACTCATGCCAATTCCACCTATGCCTAGAAAATAATATTTTGTAAATGTATTCATCTTTGTATTTGTAACTCTTTTCTTGAAACGCTTAACTATCTAATTAATTTCAGTACCTCATCTGCAATTCTATCGGCAGAGTTGAGTTCTGCCAATTTTAATATGTTGGAACTAAGTCTCTTTAGTTCTTGCTCGTTTTTTACTAATTCTAAAGCTTTGATTACCAGCTGGTCTTTGGCTTCATTGTCTCGTATCATTATGGCAGCATTTTTTTGTACCAATGCCAATGCATTTTGTGTTTGATGATCTTCAGCAACATTCGGCGAAGGTACTAAAATAACTGGTTTCGATAGTAAACACAACTCAGAGATAGAGCTAGCGCCTGCTCGTGAAATGACCAAGTCGGCAATTGAATATGCTAAATCCATTCTTGAAACGAAATCGGTTACCAATAGGCGAGGGGAGCTGTAGTTTTCAGCAGCAGTTTTTGCAGCTTCAATGTAAAATTTGCCTGTCTGCCAGATGATTTGTATTTCTGATTTAGAAATGAGTTCAAGTTGGGCAATAATGCTTTGATTAATCGTTCTTGCACCCAAACTACCACCCACAATCAAAATCGTTTTTATACTTGGATCAAATCCGAAAAAATTGTATGCTTCATTGCTTTTTGGATGGATGGTAAAAAGGTCTTGACGAACTGGATTTCCAGTAAGTTCAATTTTGTTTTTAGGAAAAAATTTCTCCATTCCCTCGTATGCCACACAAATTTTCGCAGCTTTTTTTGCCAATAATTTATTAGTAACGCCAGCATATGAATTTTGCTCCTGGATTAGCGTCGGAATTCCCAAAGCAGCTGCTGCACGCAAGGTCGGTGCACTTGCATAACCTCCAACACCAATGGCAATGTCAGGTTTAAACTCCTTGATTATACGCCTAGCTTGTATTAAACTAAACATTAAATTCCACAAAACTTTTATGTTTTTAAGAAGATTTTTTCGATCAAAACCATTGATGGGTAATCCTATAATTTTGTATCCTGCAGCTGGAATACGCTCCATCTCCATGCGTCCCAGTGCGCCAACAAAAAGTATATCTGCCTCGGGTAGCTGTTTCTTTATGGCATTAGCGATGCTTATGGCTGGGAAAATATGTCCGCCTGTACCTCCTCCGCTGATAATGAATTTAAATTTTTTCATCTGAAAATAGATTGCTAATTTGATATTATTCCCTTAAATAATAGTGATTTAGAGGCTTTCAAGTGCTACAACAGGCATGTTCTCGTCTTCTTTTTCTTCAATTTCGCCTTTTTCCATTGTTTCAGTTTTTAACTGGCGAGTAACACCGAAAATGATTCCAAAGTATATTCCTGTTATTAATATAGATGTACCCCCTCTACTAATTAAAGGTAATGGTTGACCAGTTACTGGTCCTAGACTTGTTGCTACTGACATACTTATAAAGGCCTGAATAACAATCATAAGTGATAATCCTATTACCAGTAATGCAGGGAATACAGTATCGCAATTGGTTGCAATTCGCCCTGCTCTGTATAGCAAGACGAGGTACAAAAGTATAACAGCAATTCCTCCTGCCAATCCCATTTCTTCTATAATAATGGCGTAAATAAAATCTGAATATGCGTGTGGTAAATAGTCTCGTTCTATACTATTGCCAGGCATCAGCCCGAAAGTGCCACCACGTGCAATTGCAATTCTACCATGCTGCACTTGTCGGTTTTTGTCTGTAATGACGTATTTGTTTTTTTTGTCTTTTTTCTCTTTCTTGTAATCATCAATACGATTTGCCCATGTTTGAGCACGTTTCGGAAGGTAACTTTTAGGAACGACCGACACTAATAAAAAGCAAATAATTAATACGCCAATGGCTATCCCAGCTATACCACCTAGTTTCAGTAGTGAAATTCGACCAATAAACATCATGATAAAAACCACTACACAGAGTAAAAAGGCAGTTGAGAAATTGTCAAATAAGATGAGTGATCCAATGACGCTAAGTAGTATTAGCGTATATTTGAAATACTTCCATTCGTCTTTCTCTCTGTCTTTTATTCTTGATATAAAATCTGCTGCGACGATAATGACAGATAATTTAGCGAGCTCTGAGGGTTGGAATTTTATGCCTAGAATAATCAACCACCTAGAAGCACCATTTTCAGTAACCCCTTTGAGTAAAACCCATACCAATAAAACTGCTGAAATACCTAAGCCTAAATAGGCAGCCATTCTAATGTGTTTGTAGGATACAAAATGAACCCCAATGGCAATAATGATTCCGCCCAATAAAAATCCAACGTGACGAAGCATTGGACTTGCTGAATTTTCAGCGCTGTAGGCCAAAGTACTTGATGCACTGTACATTTCAATTGCTGAAATGATACAAAGTGCAATAAACACAATCCAAAGGGTTGTATCGCCAATGACATATTTTTTTAGGAGGGCTTTCATTTTTTGTTTTCTTCTCTAATAGAGTTTTTAGAATAATATCATTTTACAGTGTTTTGACACATTTTTTAAACTGTCTTCCTCTGTCTTCGTAGTTTTGGAAAAGATCAAAGCTTGCGCAGCAAGGTGAAAGTAATACTGCATCGCCATCTTTGCCCATTTCGTAAGCAGCCTTTACTGCAGCTTCCATGGACTGAGCTTCTACGATATTATTTGTTTTTGAGTCGAAGAAATTATGCAATGCAGTGTTGTCGAGACCTAAAAACACCATTCCTTTTACCTTCTCTTCTACCAATGCTTCTATTTCTGTATAGTCATTTCCTTTGTCTGTTCCACCGATAATGAGTACCACTGGAGTTTTTATGCTCTGTAGGGCATACCAACAAGAATTAACATTCGTGGCTTTGGAATCATTTATAAACCTAATGTTCCGAACCGTAGCAACATATTCCAATCTATGCTCAACTCCTTGAAAATCTTGTAGTGATTCTTTGATGTTTTCTTTTTTTACATTTACAATAGAGGCTGCAATTCCAGCTGCCATTGAGTTGTAAGTGTTGTGTATGCCTTGTAGTGCTAATTCAGAAATAGACATTTGTAAAGAAGATTTTAGTGTATTGATAAATAATTCATTTTGGATAACAAATGCACTTGTTTTTTCGGTTTTATCAATTGCAAAGGGATAAAGCGTCGAGTTTATGTTTCGTTTTGCTAGTTCTGCTTTTATGACAGGGTCATTTTCCCAATATATAAATGCATTTTCTGGACCTTGATTTTGAATGATTCGGAATTTTGAATCTACATAATTCTGAAAATTATAATCATATCTATCCAAATGATCAGGCGTTATGTTCAGTAAAATAGCAAGGTCGGCCTTGAATTTATACATACCATCCAATTGAAAGCTACTGAGTTCAACTACATAAAAGTCGTAATTCTCAGTTGCGACCTGTAATGCCAAACTTTGACCAACATTGCCTGCAAGTCCAACATTTAATCCAGCATTTTTGAGTAGGTGATACAGCAACATGGTGGTCGTTGTTTTCCCATTACTGCCTGTAATACAGATCATTTTGGCATTTGAATATCTACCAGCGAATTCAATTTCAGAAATTATGCTTGTACCTAAATTCTTTAATTGTTTAATTAATGGTGCTTTGTCAGGTATACCAGGACTTTTAATAACTTCATCTGCATTAATAATCAGACTTTCTGTGTGTTTTTTTTCTTCCCAAGCAATACCTTCTTCGTTAAGCAACTTTTTATATTGACTTTTTATCTCTGATAAATCAGAAACAAAGACATCAAATCCTTGCTTTTTTGCCAATACTGCAGCTCCTGCGCCACTTTCACCTCCACCAAGAATTACAATTCGTTTCATGCTTTCAATAATATACTAATAAAAAATCTGCCATTGATTATTTCTGAAACATGGCATAGTTTACAAATCTTATCTGATTTTTAGTGTAATAATCGTTATTGCTGCCAATATAATTCCGACAATCCAAAATCGTACGACAATTTTTGACTCTGGAAGTGCCTGTATTGGTCTTTGGAAAATCGCTTGTATACCCGCATTCCCTTGTTTTTGGTAATGGTGATGTAGTGGTGTCATTTTGAAAATTCTTTGTCCAACGCCGGTTCGCTTTTTAGTGAATTTAAAAAATCCAACCTGAAGAATGACTGAAAGATTTTCGATTAAGAATACGCCACATAAAATTGGAATCAAAAGCTCTTTTCGAATGATGATGGCAAATACTGCAATGATTCCACCCAAAGTTAAACTACCGGTATCACCCATAAATACTTGTGCCGGAAAAGCATTGTACCATAAAAATCCAATGGTAGCCCCCATAAATGCTCCAGCAAAAACAAGAAGTTCTCCTGTTCCAGGTAAGTACATGATATTCAGATATCCTGCATAGTTTATATTCCCAGAAACGTACGCCAGTATTCCAAGTGTTATACCCATAATGGCAGAGGAGCCTGTCGCCAGTCCATCCAGACCATCTGTAAGATTAGCGCCATTTGAAACTGCCGTTACAATGAAAATAGTCATTAATCCGAATAAAACCCATCCATAATCTTGTGCTTTTTCTCCTAAAGTATCAAAGACATCTGCATAATCAAAGTTATTATTTTTCACAAACGGTATGGTTGTTTGAGTCGATTTAATATTGATTTTAGAATAGTGGACATTGGTTACCCGCGATTTCACTTTCACTTCAATATTTTCTCTAATAACCATGCTCGGACTCAAATACATGGTAATACCCACAATTAGACCTAAGCCTACTTGTCCTACTACTTTGAACTTTCCTTTTAAGCCATCCTTGTTTTTTAGGAATACTTTTATATAATCGTCAGTTAAGCCAATGATCCCCATCCATATCGTAGTGATAATCATTAGTAAAACATAAGTATTGGTGAGGTTCGCCAATAATAAGGTAGGAACTAAAATCGCTAAAATGATGATAATTCCTCCCATGGTTGGAGTCCCTTTCTTGCTCATTTGACCTTCAAGTCCTAAGTCTCTAATCGTTTCTCCGATCTGTTTCTTTTGTAAATAGTCAATGATTCTACGACCAAATATGGTAGAGGTAAGTAAAGCCAGGATAAAGGCAAGACCAGTTCTAAAGGAAATGAAATTGAATAATCCTCCTCCAGGAATATCAAAAATATTACTTAAAAATTGTAGTAGATGATACAACATATGAATGTAATTAATAATTTAAAATTAAAACTTTATGTTTTCTCTTAAAAACATGATTTTACAACTTCTCTGTCGTCGAAATGATGTTTAATACCTTGTATGATTTGATAATCTTCATGACCTTTTCCAGCCACCAAAACAACATCACCAGCTTGTGCCAATGCACAGGCGGTACGTATTGCTTCTTTTCTATCAAGTATCGTCAAACTTTTCGATTTCTCTACAGGATCTAAACCTGCTAGCATTTCGTTTAAGATATCTTGCGGTTCTTCAAAACGCGGATTGTCTGAAGTGAATATACTCTTCCAACTTCCATTTGCAGCTTCACGTGCCATCATCGGACGTTTTCCTTTGTCACGATTACCACCACAACCTACCACAGTAATGAGTCTTCCGTTCCCTTCCAGTATTTGGTTAATCGTGCTGATGACGTTAGTAAGGGCATCTGGTGTATGTGCATAATCTACAATGGCTGTATAACCACTTGGGGAATGAAAAGTTTCAAAACGACCCGCTACTGAATGTAAAGAGCTAATGATGCGCAATACTTCCATTTTGTCTTGACCCAATAAAATAGCTGCTCCAAAAACAGCAGATAAGTTACTTGCATTGAAACGTCCTATAAAAGGCACATTTACTTCGATATCATTTATTTCGAGTAACATTCCTTCAAATCCATGTTCCAATATCTTTGTTTTGAATTCGGCCATGCTTCTCAAAGAATAGCTGTATTTAGTTGCTTTTGAATTTTGCAACATTACCAATCCATTTTTGTCATCCGCATTTGTTAGTGCAAAAGCATCTGATGGTAATTCATCAAAGAATCGTTTTTTTGCTTTTAAATAGTTTTCAAAAGTAAGATGATAATCAATATGATCACGCGTGAGGTTGGTGAAAATCCCACCATCAAAATCCAATCCTGCTATTCGACTTTGTTCTACTGCATGTGAACTTACTTCCATAAATACATATTCACAACCTGCGTCAAGCATTTGTTGCAACAATTCATTTAATGCCAATGCATCGGGTGTTGTATGGGTGGCTTCTATTGCTTTCCCGTCAATATAGTTGCAAACAGTTGATAGCAAGCCAGTTTTGTATCCTAGTTTGCAAAAAAGATTGTACAATAAAGTTGCAATCGTTGTTTTGCCATTTGTGCCTGTGACACCAATTAATTTTAATTTCGTGGAGGGAAAACCGTGCCATGCGCTAGCCATTTCCCCCAAAGCCTCAGCACTATTTCCGACTTGTAAGTAAGTGAGATTTGCGGCTATTTCTGTTGGTAATTCTTCACAAACTACTGCAACGGCTCCTTTCTCAATGGCCATAGAAATGAAGTTGTGCCCATCGGAGGCAGTTCCGCGTGTTGCAACGAAAAGTGAACCTTTTTCCACTTTTCTGGAGTCAAACTGTATATTTGTAATGTCAATTTCTGT
>CANFFA010000033.1 GCA_947445425.1 Paludibacteraceae bacterium | reverse complement strand
GGCGAAACAGATGAGCTTTTTGAACAAGCGCTTTGTTTTATAAGCTCACTGGATATTTCTCAACTCCATGTCTTTAGTTATTCAGAACGAGCGGGTACGAAAATGCTCGAAATCGATCACAAAGTACCCTTACAAGAACGAAAAAGAAGGAGTGATGTCATCCACTTACTTTCAGACAAATTAACGAAGGCATTCTACGAAAAACAAAAAGGGAAAGCAGCTCAAGTACTGTGGGAAGCTCGTCAGAATGGAGAAACAATGGTAGGATTTACCAATAATTACATTCGAGTAGAACGTGAAAATGACATTTCTTTGGTAAATACCATTCATGAGATCACACTTGGTGATTGGAATAAAGATCATTCAGCATTAAAAATACTAAGCTAAGTAATAAGCAAATATGCAACAATAAGACTGTAAGTTTACTTGCAAACAAGTGAACTTACAACTCATAACTAAAAAGATATGCTTGCAAAACGAATCATCCCTTGCCTCGACATTAAAAATGGTCAAACTGTAAAAGGTATTAATTTTGAAAACATTACCAATGTAGGAGACCCAGTAGAACTTGGAACCTTATATGCTAAAATGGGTGCGGATGAATTGGTATTCCTTGACATCACTGCCACTGTGGAGAAGAGAAAAACACTCACTGAACTGGTTACCCGTATTGCTAAACACATCAATATCCCATTTACAGTGGGGGGTGGGATCTCAAGTGTAGAAGACGTATCTGTATTGCTAGCTTGTGGGGCTGACAAAATCTCGGTAAATACTTCTGCTGTACTCAATCCACAATTAATTAGCGACTTGGCAAGTAATTTTGGAAGTCAGTGTGTGGTTTTGGCCATTGATACAAAATACATCGATGGAGAATGGTTTGTTTTTCTAAATGGTGGTCGCACTCCAACGGACATCCGCACTGTTGAATGGGCAAAAAAAGCAGTGGCATTAGGAGCAGGAGAAATTCTACTAACTTCAATGAACAACGACGGCACTAAAAATGGTTTTGCATTGGACATTACACGTGCCGTTTCAGAAGCCGTAAATGTGCCGGTAATTGCCAGTGGTGGTGCTGGGAATATGGAGCATTTCGTAGATGTTTTTGCAGAAGGGAAAGCCGATGCAGCATTGGCAGCAAGCATTTTTCATTATAAAGAAATTGGGATCCCTGAATTAAAATCCTTTTTGATTCAGAAAGGTATTGAAGTAAGGATTTAAACTTTTGCTAATAAAATCCGTCATGTACGCTATCAAACGAACAACATTTACATTTTTATTCCTACTCTCCATTCTACTAATCGGCTGCATTGAATCTGCGGCCGACTCACCTTACCCTCCCATCACTTTCGAGAAAAAAGCTTCATTTCCTGGCAAAGGCTTAGCCTCAGCGATTTCCTTTGTCATCAATGATAAAGCTTATGTCGTTTTTGGTAGGAATTTCGAAACAATTTGTACTAATGAATGTTGGCAGTACGAACCTGTAGAGGATAAATGGACAAAAAACAAGGATATACCCCTCACAGCAAGGGTAAAAGCAATTGCAGCTGTTGTAAACGGCAAGGCATACGTGGGATTGGGATATAATCTTGAGAAAGCAGATGGGGTACGCAATGATCCAGGTATTCTCAAAGATTTTTGGATGTATGATCCCATACTTGATAGTTGGACGCAAAAAGCTGATTTTCCTACAAATGCAACAGATGGTTGCGTATCTTTTGTTATAAATAATGACATTTATATCTGTGGAGGATTTCACGGGGAGGGCTTTACAAGGGACTCATGGAAATACAATACATTAACCAATCAGTGGGAACAAACAGTTAATTTACCGGGGCGATTTAGAGCTGTAGCGGTCTGTTGTAGTGACAGTTTACATATTTTCTACGGAACAGGCTTCCATGATGCAGACTCAAAAAATGATTGGTGGGAATATTCACCACAAAATAAAACCTGGACTGAGAAAAAAACTATGCCCGATAATGGACGTGCAAATGCTGTAGCACTGAGCATAAACAACAGATATTTTGTGAGTACAGGACGACATTTCGGAGGTGAATTAACGGGAGGGCATGTTAAATCAGACATTTTGGAATTTGATGCAAGTAGAAATGTTTGGTATAAAAGAGGTAATATGCCAACAAGTGGAAGAGAAAATGCCATCGCATTCACCATTAAAGGAAAAGGATACGTCGGCCTAGGGGAAAATGACACCAATGCGATGAATGACCTTTGGAGCTTTGAACCATAATAATTATCAAAAATGTCGAAAATTAAATTTGTTCTATTCTTAAGTTTAGTGATATCCTTTAGAATCTATGCCCAAAATGATTCCGTCCAATACGATGTAGAACTCATGGGTACAACTTCTACAGGGAATTATGCTCCTTTCTGGATACAAAGTAATCAATGGGGAAAAGTTTCGGCCCAGCCAAACAGCACTAATTTATTACTCTGTATAAACAAATCGTACGGAAATAAATCACGCTTATTTGATTATGGCTATAAAGCGAAACTACTTCTGCAAGCTGACCAAATAGATACAAAGGTCTATTTTCACGAGTTATATCTAAAAGCAAGATTTTCAGCTTTTGATTTAACAATAGGTGCAAAAGAGGAGTTTTTAGGAAATCAAGATTCAACACTATCGGGAGGTGGTTTTCTTATTTCACAAAATGCAAGACCTATACCCAAAATAACCGTGGGTATACTAAGTTTTACACCCATTCCATTTACAATGGGCTACCTCGAAATAAAAGGAGCGTTGTCACAAGGTGTATTTCTGGACAACATCTATGTCCAGAACGAATTACTCCATCATAAATATGGATATCTAAGAATTGGTGGAAAACTCCCAATACATATACAGTATGGATTAGACCACACTGCCCTATGGGGGGGGGACATTCCAGGAATTGGACAACAAACCATCAGCCTAGAAGACTTTAAAAATGTGTTTTTCGCAAAGAATGGTGGTTCAAATACTGATATAACTGAACAGATGAATGCTCAGGGAGATCATCGTATCTCACAAAGCGTAAAATTAGAAGCGCAAATTAGTGATTTTAATATGAATGCGTATTGGCAAAACTTCTCGGAAGATGGTCCCATAAAGTTTATTGCAGCAGCAGTAAATATACATGATGGGCTATGGGGTTTATCAATTAAAAATAAAAAACTCCCTTTTTGGAAAGCATTTGTTTATGAGTATTTAAATACTTCTGACCAATCAGGAACTATTTTCCAAAAAGATGGAATAATATATGGTGGGAGAGACAATTATTTTATGAATGGAATTTATCGTTCTGGATGGAATAATTTTTCTAGAACCATTGGAACACCATTTATATCATCACCCATATACAATAAGAATAAAGAGATTGTAACTACAAATAACCGTGTAGAAGTACATCATTTTGGTATTGGGGGTGAAATTTTTGGATACCAATACCTTAGCATGTACTCTTTAAGCAAAAACTACGGCACCTACGACGCAGCTTTTCAAAAAAAGAGACCAAATATCTCAATGCTACTAGAAATAAACAAAAAAATACAAAATTGGAATAATATAGAATGTGGATTAATCCTTGCCAATGACCAAGGAGATTTGTATGGAAATTCACTTGGATTTAGATTTTCAATTAGAAAAACTGGAAATCTATTCAAATAATTAGATATTGACAATTCTAAAAAGCAACAAAGCGCAAATTGTAAAATACCCTTTGCGCTTTGTTGTTTTACGACCATCTTAGAAAAAAAACAGACTGTAAATGACAGTACCTATTAAATTTAAGCCAAAAATAGCAATCAACAATCTAGTTTTAGGATGCTCTAAAGCTGTATTTGAACCATAGACTTGATGCTTTTTAGGATGATATCGCTTTAATAATTCAAAGCAAACAAAAGCAGCAAAAAGCCCAACCAACACACCACCGATTACATCAAAAGGATAATGGACCCCTATATAGACGCGAGAATATCCAACTAAAAAAGCCCAAAACGCTATCGCTATTGAATAACTACTTCTTTTAAAAATCAATATCGTAAGCATTGCAAAGCCAACTGAATTGGCAGCATGTGATGAAACAAAGCCATATGCACCTCCAGTATAATCCCTCACCAAATGAACCATGCCCTTTAAATCATCAGCATGTGAAGGACGAGGTCTTTGTACCAACTCCTTGATTAAATGCGAAGAGAGTTGATCAGCAATAATTAGACATAAAATTATTGACAAAATTGCAATCACTCCATCTTTTTTCCATCGCTCAACAATTACATATATCACAGCAGCATAAAGTGGAAACCAAGTAAACTTCCCACTGATCGCAAACATAATACCATCAAAAAATGAAGCGTGTATTCCATTAAAAAAGAGGAATAAACTCTTGTCTATGGCGTCAAAGAAGTGAATTACATTCATACTTTATAAATTTAAGATAACACTAAAAATTAACACCAAATAATTAGAATGGTTTAATTATCATTAAATCACCTCAATGTGAGTTTGTTCTATCCAACCAATACTCCCATTGCCCAAAACGATTTCAGTCCACTTCCCTAAAACACTTTTAATATAAACTTTAGTACCCTCGTGCAATTGAAATAAATCAGTACCACTGGCATCGGGAGAACTCTTGACGGTGACAATTCCAGACATCACAATTGCTTCATCATGATTTACCAATTGATCTTTCCGTATACCCGCAAAAACGGCCATAACAAGACTAAACCCTAAAAAGCACAATCCAAGATAAAAAGAGAATTTACGCATAGCTCTTGAAGGGCCAAATACAAAAACAAAAGCTGATATCAAACATAAAAAGAAAACAAATATACTAATATACAACCATTGATTTGAAGATAATAATTTAAGAAAAGTCGCTAACCAACTCATCAAGAAAAAAGTCGGTGCATGCACTACATTATCTACAACTTTTAATTGAGCTAAATCAAGATTGTATCTAGCATCTTCAAATGATGGCATGAGGCGTAAAGCTCTTTCATAATTCAAAATGGAATGACCTATTTCTTTCGATTTATAGTAAGCATTACCTGCATTATAAAACAATATAGGAGATACTCCATCATTCGATAAAATATCTTCATATTGCTTAGCAGCCAATTGAAATTTACCTTTAGCATATAAATCATTTGCCTGCTTAATTTTATCTATTTGAGAATATGTATTTGTACAAACAAACAAAATGAGACATAAAAACAATTGTATCCTTTTCATAATTGGAAGAATATAAATAATAATTCATGAAAAAATATAATGCTATTTTCTAATAGCATCCTCTAAATCACTGATTACTTGAATTGTTTCAGCATATAAATTGCCCATCTCTTGTTGTCCAGTATTGGGAGCATAACGGGCAAATTCACAACTATTTAAAATCTTAAGCAATTCAGCTACCAATTCACGATTAACATTCTGTTTGGACAATTCAGTTTCAACAGTTTCTTTTGTTAACTCAGAAACTGGCAATGATAGCTTATCACTTAAATAGGTCCAGACGGCTTTTAAAACCTCCTCATAAAACAATTCCTTCTTTCCATCTGCCAACATTCGCTGAGCAAGTTTCAGACGCTTCTGAGCCACTTTATTTGCCTTTTTATTTTTCACAAAGCTAAGATCCGAGTTTTCTTTTGCTTGTTTACGGAAAAACACAAACAATAGTATTGAGATAAACAACGGAAGAAGATAGGATAACCAGCAAAGCATAGTTCCAAAAAGATAATCTTCATCTTTTGCCAATACAATACCATCAGTATGAATGTATCGAATATCTTTTCCCAATTGCTTAACATCTTCTTTGTCAACATAAGTACCCACAACGGTAGGACCTTCACTTACACCTTCTCCCTTAGAAACTTCCAACTGATAAGCTGGTGTTTTCAAAGTCTTGTAAGCTTTATCTTGCGTATCAAAATAAGAAAATTCAGCAGATGGAATCTCATAACTACCTGAATGCCTAGGTATAAAAAGATATTCTATTGATTTCGTCCCAGACACACCAGCTGAAGTCGTTTTGAAATTATTATTAACCTTAGGATCATACACCTCAAAACCATCCGGGAATTTAATCGTAGGAGTTTTAATCAATTTCATATTACCTGCACCAGCAATATTCACTTTTAGCGTCACTGCATCGTTAGACTTCACTTGACTTGCTGTGATGGTCGAATTCAAAGTAAAATGTCCGACTGTACCTGTAAAAGAAGCAGGTTTATTAGAAGGTAGGGCATTAACTGATATTTTAACAGCAGGTGCTATTAAATTTTTAGACACATTGGTATAAGATTCAAAAAAATCATCAAAAATACTACGGGCTGCTCTACGGTTCTGAATACGAATGGCAGCTTCAAAAGTAGCTTTTGGAATCTCTATTACTCCCGCATGTTGAGGATAAAGCAATACTTGATATAATACAACCGTACCGTAATTCTTTCCATTTAGATTCTCATATGCAAATTGCTTATTTTGAGTCTGCTCAATGTCTTGTTTCATAAAACCATTGAAGTCTGGCATCTTTTTATTGGCACATTGTACCACATCCACAAGCGTATACAATTTATAGGAAACCAAGAAAGCTTCCTGTTCATACACATTTGATTTTGAAACTGTAGTTTGAATAAAAACATTATCGGAAGCCACTTCTTGATTATTGGCAGAAGAACTAGACTGACCATTGTGAGATTTAGGGGCTGGACTATCAGCTGGAAGAACCTTAATGGAAAGACCGTTGGAAGTGTACTTTTGACTCTGTACAACAACACTTGCACTAGGAATCGTGAAAGTACCCGTTTTTTGAGCCTGTAGCGTATAAGTAAATGATATAGAAGTCGAAGCAGTCGTTTTACCATTAATAATCTGAACAGAGGAGCTGCTAGATTGAAATGGTCCAGCCAAGATATCAAAATTCAAAATTTCTGGAGCTCGTAAATCTTTACAACTAGCATTCACCGAATAAACCAACTGAAAAGGCTTGTCCAATATAACGGTCGAAGGTGCTGAAGCCGTAAAGCGAACAGGCTCTTGTGCAGACAAACTCCACACACTACTGACGATAAATATTAAAATATAGAATTTACTTTTCATATCAATTTGAAGTCATTAAATTATGCAGTACAGATTAAAAAACAGCTAACAGCTCAGAACAACATCTTCCCTAATTGTTAATTATTAATTATTTTACCAGTCTTTATCAGCTTTCTTACTTGCCTTAACCTGTTGTTTTTTTGCCTTATCCTGCGTACTCTTCTCATCTTGCATCAAAGCATCAAGAATTTGCTGCGCATTTTCTTTTGACATTTGCGGCTGTTGAGCCTGCTTTTGTTGCTGATCTTTTTGATCTTGCTTTTGATTATCCTTATTTTGTTGCTGGTCTTTTTGATCTTGCTTATCTTTATTTTCCTTGTCCTTATCTTGCTTATTTTGCTTGTTATTTGTATCATTTTTATCATCTGGCAACTTATCAATTGCTGAGGCCAGTTGCTTTAATTTAGGATCATTAGGAAACTTCTGAATTGCCTCTTGAATTGTTTTCTTAGCATTTGCCTTTTCTCCATCTATATAAAATTTCGCTGATTGATGAAAATAATCACTAACTGATTGTGCATTAATCTGAAATAAAATAAAAAATGAACAAATAAACACTGATAAAATCCGTATCTTCATATTATTTCAGTTTTACTATGTTTAAAATTCGATTCGTAAAATCAGCATATTGTAATAACTTTTTATTATTCTTTTCACCCTCTTTCATCAAATTATACGCTTCCTGATACATTCTTTTAGAAACTAACTCATCCGCAAGTTTTTTAATTCTATCAGCCTCTTTATCTTCTGGAGTTTTATTTTTTTGCTGTTGCTCTTGTTGTTTCTTCAACATCTCCTGCACATAAGCCAAATTATAACGGGTGTCATTGTCTTTTGGATTATTTTTCAAAGCCATTTTATAAGCTTTAATACAATCCTCATACTTCTTATCCGCAAACAGCACATTACCGGTATTGTGAAATGCTGCGGCAACTTTACCCTTATCTTTAGGTTCCGTAGCCAATGATTTTGTATATTGTTCTAATGCCTCCGGATATTTCGACTGCTTAAAAAGAGCATTACCCAAATTATAATTCGCCTCGAAAGATTTAGGACTCTTCAAAAGTCCTTTACGATAAGCAATTTCTGCCTCCGTATATTTCTTTGACTTGTACAAATCATTCCCTTTGCGAACATCTCCACTCTCCTTTTGCGCCGATAGCGAAAGGGTTAGAAAACTAATGAACAATACAAATATAAATCTCTTCATTTTCAATATCAAATTTTCAAATCTAATCATTTAAAACAATACTATAACGACAAAGCACTTATTTTGTTATCTTCTCTTTTATGTCAAAAATCTTAAATTTACTCAGTCGTTTATTTTTACGTTCAAAGATAAAAAAATCAACAATCAACAACAACAAAGCCAAAAAGGCAAAAGACTGAAATTGATCATTATAATCTGAAAACACACTTGTTTTAATCTCTGACTTGGATAAAGTATCTAACTCCTTACTTATTACTCTAAAAGCAGTATTCGTATTGTCTGCTCGAACATAAACACCTTTACCAGCAGAAGCAATCTCCTTACACATACTCTCATTCAATTTGGAAACCACCACATTACCTTCCTTATCCTTCCAAAAGCTCATGGTACCTGGTACTGGTATAGGAGAACCTTCAGGTTTCCCCATTCCGATCACATGTACTAGCATATTGTTTTCAGTAGCTAATTTAGCAGCACCTACCGCATCATCTTCATGATTTTCACCATCAGTAATAACAATAATGGCACGACTAGCTTTACTTTTTGTGCCAAATGACTTTATAGCCAAATCAATAGCACTTCCAATAGCAGTACCTTGACGTGGCGCCAATTGAGGAGTAATGGAGGTGAGAAACATTTTAGCGGAAACATAATCTACTGTGATGGGTAATTGCGTGTAAGCATCACCAGCAAAAAGGACTAAACCAATCTTATCATTGGTCATACCATCCACCAACTTAGACAAAACTTGCTTTGCCTTCTCCAAACGATTGGGTTGAATATCTTGAGCTAACATGGAATTAGAAACATCCAAAGCAATCATTACTTCAATACCACGCCTATTTTCAGAGGATACCTTAGTGCCATACTGAGGTTGTGCAAGTACGATGATCAGAAAAACTGCGGCAAAGAGCTGAAAATAAAACTTCAATTTGGGTCTAAAAATGGAGACATTGGGCATCAAATGCCCTAATAATTCAAGCTTTCCAAATTGCTGTATCCTTTTTCTCTTCTGAATTGAGGCCAGGACAAAAACGGCTATCAATACTGGAATTACTAGAAGTAACAATAAATATTCTGAATGGGCAAATCGAAACATATCTTATGAATAATGAACAGTTTATAAAGAATAATCAACAGTAAAATCAAGACATTCAGAGCAAAATAAGATTATGGAATCTTCCTAAAAATAGTATTGCGTAGCAGAATCTCCATCACCAATAAGAAGAATGCTAAAAGACAGAAAACATAAAATTGCTCACTCTTTTTACTGAATTGATGCACATTAATTTTAGTTTTTTCCAATTGATCTATTTCTTGATAGATCCTACGAAGTTTTGAATTATCTGTTGCTCTAAAATACTTTCCACCAGTCATTTGAGCAATATCTTGTAAAGATTTTTCATCAAAATCAGACTGCATCTGCTGATACTGTACACCTATTGGAGTTTGGACGGGTATTTTTACCATTCCATGAGATCCGACTCCAATGGTGTAAACCCTTAATCCAAAAGTCTTGGCAATCTCAGCCGCAGTAATTGGAGCAATATCCCCTCTATTATTTGACCCATCCGTTAAAAGAATAATCACTTTTGATTTAGAACGACTGTCTTTTATCCTGTTCACAGCATTCGCCAAGCCCAAACCAATAGCGGTCCCATCTTCAAGAATCCCATAATTCACACCATTAAACAAATTCACCAAAACTGCATGATCAGTTGTTAACGGACATTGTGTAAAACTCTCACCAGCAAAAACAACCAAGCCAATATTATCATTGGGACGAGAGAGAATAAATTCAGAAGCTACTGCCTTTGATGCCTCCAAACGATTGGGTTTCAAATCCTCCCCTAACATAGATCCGGAAACATCCATGGCCATCATAATGTCAATTCCTTCAGTATTTTCCGTACGCCAACTATTTGACAATTGAGGACGGGCCAATGCTAAAATGATTAATGAAATAGCAAGGAAGCGAAAAATAAAGGGGAAATGCCACAATTTCAATTTCCAACTTTTTGGAAACTGAGCTAACTTCTGATGAGAAGATATCTGTAGACTAGCATCAGAATTACGCATCTCCTTTATATACCAAGCTAAGATTGGTAGTAACAACAAAAGTAAAAATAAATATTCCGGATTGTGAAAAGTCATCGTCGTAATTTAAATAATTGAACCGCAAAAATTAGTTCTTTTCAATACTCTTTTCCTTGTCTAAATCAGTTCCCAAGGCTTTTTCTATCTCTACTTTTGTTAAATTCACAAATTCATAAGCATTTGAAAGGCTTAATTCATGCTCATCAGGACTAGTACTCCATTTTGCGAACTTTACGAGATCAGCTAATTTCATCAACTGTTGCAAACATTGATAAGCAGGCTTATTTTCCAAACGCAAAAAGCGAAGTTCTGTAAGGATCTCATCTGAAGTCATCTCCATACTTCTTATAGAATATAACTCCTCTACATATGCTCTTACTACATCTGTTAATGCAGTATGATATTCCTTATCTCGACCTTGCTGCCAAGGTTTTTCTTGTTTGATTTTATCTAATTGACCTATGGCAATAATATGGGGAGGAAGTATTGGTGCTGGTGCAGCAACAAACAAAGGTTTTTTCATCCAATACTTACGAATCAAAATATAAGCAACTGCCAATACAACTATCAAAAATAGGACTAATAGAGCGCTCTTCAAAAAACCAGTCCAATCAAACTTTGGTTCAAAAACAGGTTTTATATCTGCAATAGTATGTCCTGCGGTATCAATTTTAAAAGGTTGAACAACCTTCAATGAGAGGGATTTTGACCAAACAGTATCACCATTTAGCACAAAAGCATAAGGAGGAATATATAGAAGAGAATCTTCATAAGCGGTCACCAGATAGCGTTGGGTCACCAAAATATGACCATCAGGTGATTTCGTAGTATCCGACTTACCGGGTTCTACAAGATGTAAACCTCCTGCAACAGAATCCGTAAAAACAGGGACAATCACATGCTGATTAGGCTGTTGTGAAACTTCAAAAGACAAATGTGCCTGACTACCTATCCAAATTACTGTAGAATCAATGTGAGCATTAACCGTTATTTTTTGAGCACTTAAATTATGTGGTTCAAAAAACAAAATAGATACAAAAACAAAAACAAGAAATTTTTTCATACAAATTCAAAATTTGCAACATAACAATTCACAATCAACAAAACCCAAGAATCATCAAAAAACAAAATGACAATTATGAATTATGAATTATAAATTATAAATTATTTTTAAGCTCTCATTTTAAACAAACGCATCAAAGCACGCACATAATCATCAGATGTACTCATCGATACCGAATTGACCCCTGATT
>CANFFA010000032.1 GCA_947445425.1 Paludibacteraceae bacterium | reverse complement strand
TATGTACCATTGCTATGCCGTCACCAGTCGAAATTCCAGGATTAGTAGTACTGGAATATACACTTCCAATTCCTCCTGTTGCCAATAATGTTGTTTTTGAAAGAAAAGTATGAATATTGTTCGTTCTTTGGTCTAAGACATAAGCACCATAGCACTCAATATTTGGTGAGTTCTGTGTAACAATCTGGCCTAGATGGTGTTGTGTAAGTATTTCAATGGCGAAATGGTGTTCAAAGACCTCGATTTCTGGGTGTGCTTTTACCTGACAAATTAAACTTTCTTGTATTACGTAACCAGTATTGTCCTTGTGGTGTAAGATTCTATGTTCTGAATGTCCACCTTCACGGTGTAGGTCGAAAGCACCATTTTCATTTTGATCAAAATCTACTCCCCAACGGAGTAATTCTTCTATTTGTTGAGGAGCTTCTCTAATTACTTTTTCAACTGCTGAAATTTTGCAATGTCCATCGCCAGCAATAAGGGTATCTTCAATGTGTTTTTCAAAACTATCTGGAGCGTACATTACTGACGCAATTCCGCCTTGAGCATAAGCCGTATTGGATTCGCTAAGAACTGATTTACAAAGCAAAGCAACTTTACCATATTCGGCAGCTTTGAGTGCAAAGCTTATTCCTGCTATTCCACTGCCAATGACTAAAAAATCGAATTTGCGTTTCATCTGTTCGTAATTATTTTTTTAAGGTCAGATGGAACTCGCACATAAACATTTCTTAGTGTATCAATATCTACTAGTCGTGCTCGTTTCATTAATTGAGATATAAATTTGAAAATGATATCGAAATTTTAATTGCAAATAATAAATACAATTAATCTCTAATTCAATTTGTTTGAATAGTGAAATATGCCTATTTTATTCAGGAAGGCTTCTTTTTTCAAGTAAAACAACATTCTCCACATGATGTGTATGTGGAAACATATCAACGGGTTGCACGGCTGTGACTTTATAGCTTTGATCTAGAAGGCTCAAATCCCGTGCTTGAGTAGATGGATTACAGCTCACATATACAATTCGTTTTGGCGCTGCAAAAAGTATGGCGTCAATTACATCTTGGTGCATCCCTGCACGTGGTGGATCTGTGATAATTACATCTGGTTTGCCATGCTCTTCTATAAATGCAGCATTGAGTATATCTTTCATATCCCCCGCATAAAACAAAGTATTACTGATGTTGTTCAGTTTTGAATTTACAACAGCATCGGCAATTGCTTCAGGTACATATTCTATGCCAATTACTTGTTTAGATTGATGTGCCACAAAATTAGCGATGGTTCCAGTTCCTGTGTAAAGGTCATAAACCAGTTCGTTACCAGTAAGTTGTGCTAAGTTGCGCGTTACTTTATATAATTCGTAAGCCTGGTCTGAATTGGTCTGGTAAAAGGATTTAGGACCAATTTTAAATTTCAAGCCCTCCATTTCTTCATAAATACATTCATTTCCTTTGTAAACCAATACATTCTGATCCGTTATGGTATCATTCGCTTTAGAATTGATGATGTAAAGCAAAGAGGTGATTTGAGGGAATTTATCAGCGATGTGTTTTAAGAGTGCTTCTTGTACTTCAATATCTTCATAAAAGAAAATCAGAATTACCATCAACTCTCCTGTAGATGTAGTACGTACCATCATGGTTCGTAAGAAACCCTCTTGCTTGCGTAAGTCAAAGAAGGTCAGTTCGTGCTCAAGAGCATATCGGCGAACTTCGTTTCTAATTTCATTCGAATCTTCAGTTTGTAACCAACATTTATTAATGTCTAGTACCTTATCAAATTGACCTGGAATATGAAAGCCAACTGCATTCATGGTATCAAAAATTTTTCCGTCGGCAATTTCTTCGTTCGTTCTCCATCGTTTGTTAGAGAAGGTGAATTCCAATTTGTTACGGTAAAATTCCGTTTTTGAAGAACCAATGATTGGTGAAATTTGAGGCAATTCAATTTTACCAATACGGGTTAAATTGTCAACGACTTGTTTCTCTTTATAGCGAATTTGCTCCTCGTAAGGGAGAATTTGCCATTTACATCCCCCGCAGATTCCAAAATGTTCACATACGGCTACAGAGCGTTTTTCTGCATATTTGTGAAAATGAATGGCCCTAGCCTCCATAAAATTACTTTTCTTTCGGGTAACCTGTAAATCAACTACGTCGCCAGGTACCACGAATGGTACAAAAATGACTATATCATTCATTTTGACAATTGCTTTTCCTTCTGCTGCAATGTCACTTATGGTTACATTTTCGAAAATTGGATGCGGTTTTTTTGTTTTGGCCATGGTCGTTTTAAAGTTCATTATAAGTCTGCAAAAGTACGATTTTTATTCCTAATATACCAATAGACTTAAGTAAGAAGTCGAAGGTCTTTGAATAAAGTATCTATTTATGGGCCGAACTGTCTTGTCAAGTGAAAGCGGGATTAAATTGCTTTTTTATTACAATTTAACCCCGCTACTTTAATTGATTTGTTGTTTTTATTGAAAATTCAGTAACAATCAAAAGCTAAAAGACATTCTTTTTGATTGTTAGCCAATAATTTCTTTTTTATCTTCGAATATTAATGTTCATTTACCAATAATAGGTTGAAGAGTGCTTTTTCCAATTCAGGATAAGTGAATCGAAATTTGGAATTCATTAATTTTTTAGGTAATAAATACGAGCTGTTTAATATCAAAGAAGACTCTGTACCAATAATTCTTGCACCAATTCCAATTATCCATGCAGGAGCTGGTAAACCAATAGGGATGTTGAGAATCCTTCGAATTGTACTCATGAATTCCTTATTGGATACTGGATTTGGAGAGCTACAATTGTAAACTCCATAAATACCTTCATGTTCAAGAAGAAATAACACGATTCTAAAATAATCTTCAATGTGAATCCAACTCATGATTTGATTACCACTTGCTTGCGTACCACCTAGACCAAATTGACTCAACGTAAGTAATGGTTTCAAAGCGCCACCCTCTTTTCCCAAAACAAGCGATGTTCGTAAAGCGACTTTTCTAGTACTAGGTAATTGAAAGGAAAAGAACTTTTGTTCCCATTGGTGAACCACATCTGCTAAAAAGTCATTTGATAAGTCTGTTTCATCTTCTGTCATAGCCTTATCTTCCGACTGCTTATAAATAGCTGCAGCACTAGCATTAATCCATAACTTTGGTGGGATTTTACTTGCTAAAATAGCATTGCCGATCATTTGAGTGGAACTAATTCTCGATTGTAATATGGCTTTCTTGTTTATAGCATTGTGTCTACAGTTGATACTTGTACCTGCTAAATTCAGTACCAGAGCTGCTTCGTTTACTGCTTTTGTCAATTCGGAGTGTTGCCAAGGAACATGGGGCTCTTGGCGCGAAACAAGCAATACCCTATAACCACTTTTTTTGAATCGTTCTTCCAGATAGGATCCGATGAATCCTGTCCCACCTGCTATAACTATTTTTTGCATTTTTGTGTATTTAAGAATAATATGAATGAGCTCGCAAATGTAGAAGAAAAATTCATTTATTTCATTAGTCTAATGTAGTATATTTTGAAAATAAATATGAGTATCCTTCCAGATTGGATGGGCCCGATGCTACTGGACAATAGACTCCACTTGATAGTATGAATTGGTGATTTTTAATTCTAAATTTCTTATTGTACCTTTGCAACCCTATTTGATTAAAATAAAATGATTTACCAAACACATACTTTTTCCAACGGCATAAGGTTAATTTATAAACGAGACAGTTCAGTTGTTACTCATTGTGGAATGATCATGAATGCCGGTTCGCGTGATGAGAAAGAGCACGAGCAAGGAATGGCACATTTTGTTGAACATCTGCTTTTTAAGGGGACTGAAAAACGCCGTTCAGGTCATATTATCAACCGTTTGGAAGATGTTGGTGGTGAATTAAATGCTTATACCTCTAAAGAGGAGACCGTTGTGTTTGCCACTGTGTTGAATGAGTATTCAGAACGTGCTATAGAATTGATTGCTGATGTAGTTCTTCATTCAACTTTCCCACAGAAAGAGCTTGAAAAAGAAGTTGTTATTGTATTGGATGAAATTCAATCTTATCACGATAATCCTTCAGAGCTAATATATGATGATTTTGAGGAGATGATTTTTGCAGGTCATCCATTGGGTCATAACATTTTAGGGAAGGCTGAACTTTTGGAGAAGTACAGCAGCGATGATGCCATTTCCTTTGTAAAACAGCAATATCAACCCCATGAGATGTTGTTTTTTGTGTTAGGGGATTTGGATTTTAAGAAATTAATTCGGTGGGGCGAAAAGTATTTTCAAAGTACTACTTTTGGAACAGCGTTCAAAGAACGTTTTCCGCCAATCGACTATATTCCTACTCGACAAGAGATTACCAAAAATACCCACCAAGTTCATTTTATGTTGGGAAATCGATGTTATGATTTACACCATCCCAATCGCTTGGCCATGTATTTGTTAAACAATATATTGGGAGGTCCTGGGATGAATAGTTTGCTGAATTTGTCTTTGCGTGAGAAGCATGGTTTAGTATATACGGTTGAATCAAACTACCAACCCTTTACAGATACTGGCATGTGGAGTGTCTATTTTGGTTGTGATACAGAAAATGCAAAGCGATGTGAGCAGTTGATACACCTATCTTTACAAAAGCTTCGTGAGCAAACAATTTCTGATAACTCCCTTAAAAAATACAAACTACAACTCATGGGTCAGATGGCAATCGGCACCGAACAAAAGGAAAATCTGGCATTAAGTCTTGGGAAAAGTTTTTTAAGATATGGGAAAATTGATGATCTAGAGAGCATTCGTACTCGCATTGACGCCATTACGGCAGAGCAATTAAAAGTCATTGCAAATGAGATTTTTAACCCAGAGATGCTTTCGACTCTAAAATACATTTAATAGTGATTAACGTTTAGTGATTAGTGATTATGAATCACTAAGGATCAGTCAATAAATAAGATTCCCAAATAATAGTTACTTAAGAACCAATAATATAATAATTCACGCAGAAAAAAATATCAATTGGAAACTTTATTTCTTGACAATTTCTAAACACTAAACACTAAACGTTAAACACTAATCACTCATCGTTTGAACCAAGAAGAATACATATTAGCCCATTCCGATCAGGAACCAGATTATTTGGCAAAGATCAATCGTGCGACTCATCTTAGAATGTTGAATCCGCGCATGCTTTCAGGGCATTTACAGGGGCGAGTATTGGCGATGTTTTGTCAAATGATACAGCCTGAACGGATACTTGAATTAGGGACTTATACCGGTTACTCAGCACTTTGTATGGCTGAGATATTGCCAGAAGATGGGGTATTACATACCATTGAGTGTGATGATGAATTGGAAAGTTTTATTTTACAAAATTTCGCAAGCGTTTTGCATGGTAAAAAGATAAAATTGCACATTGGTCAAGCGTTAAAAGTGATTGAAAATCTTGATGAAGTTTTTGATCTTGTTTTTATTGATGCGGATAAGCGAGAATATCTGGCTTATTATGAAGCAGTTTTACCTAAAGTACGTCCTGGTGGATTTATTCTAGCCGACAATACTTGGTGGGACGGAAAAGTTTTGGAACAAGTAAATCCAAACGATAAACAAACCATAGAGATCATGCGTTTTAATGATTTTATTGCAGCAGATTCTCGTGTTGAGAAAGTAATGCTCCCTTTGCGGGATGGATTAACGGTGATTCGGAAGAAATAATAATTAAAATTACTACCCTATGTTTATATATGCATTAGAATTTAAAGTACGTGATTACGAGTGTGATTTACAAGGTATAGTAAATAATGCGGTGTATCAGAACTATTTAGAACATACTCGTCATGAGTATTTGTTGGAAAATAACATTAGTTTTGAATTGTTACACCATCAAGGAGTAGATGCAGTAGTGGCACACATTGATATTGCTTACAAAACGCCACTTAAATCGGGAGATGAATTTATCTGTAAACTCTATGTTAGAAAAGAAGGGATTAAATATGTTTTTCATCAATCCATTTTTAGAAAGGTAGACAATAAAATTTGTATCAAGGCTAAAGTCGAAGCAGTCGTTTTAATAAATGGTAAGTTGGCGGCTTCACATCCTCAGTTGGAGGAGTTGGTTCCACTAGAACAGTAGGTCGTTTGTTTAATGTTGGGCATTCGTCAACAAAATGCCTAATTCGCTTGTTTAGATGATTGAAATAGGAATGTATTCTATACAGACCATTTTAAAAGTTAATTTTAAAGGATAATTAAATTTAAGAATAGATTATGAATGAGTTTTTAGAAAAAGAAGAAGAGATAGTACGCATGATAAAAACGGTATACGATCCAGAGATACCTGTGAATATTTATGATTTGGGATTGATCTATAAAATTGATTTGGCCGAAGATGGTAAGCTTGATATTGATATGACTTTGACAGCTCCAAATTGCCCAGCTGTTGATTTTATTGTTGAAGATCTTCGAATGAAAGTTGGTAGTGTTGAAGGTGTCACCGATGTAAATGTGAATATCGTTTTTGAACCAGCATGGGACAAAAGTATGATGAGTGAAGAAGCTCAATTGGAGTTAGGATTCCTTTAATAGATAAGTGTGAAGACATATTTTATTTCCGATGCCCATTTGGGTTCGCTTTTGGTGAAAGATCCTCGTGCACACGAGAAAAAGTTGGTCGATTGGTTAGATCGTGTAAAGTCAGATGCTTCTGCTATTTATTTGCTGGGAGATATGTTTGATTTTTGGTATGAATATCGTACAGTAGTACCCAAAGGTTTTGTGCGATTTTTGGGTAAATTAGCTGAACTAACAGATGCTGGCATCGAAATACACTTCTTTACTGGAAATCATGATATTTGGACTTTTGGCTACTTGGAAAATGAAATAGGTCTGATTGTACATACCAAAGAAGAAGTTGTTCAAATTGGGAACAAGCGTTTCTTTTTAGCCCATGGTGATGGTTTACATGCCGAAAAACGGGGTTTTGGAATTCTACGGAAGATTTTTCACAATAAGTTTTTGCAGAAGTTGTTTCGTTATGTTCCTGCTCAATTGGGACAGGAATTTGGGTATAAATGGTCAAAAAGTAACCGATTAAAAATTCAGCACTTGGAAAATAAGTTTCAAGGGGAGCAAAATGAAAGTCTAGTTGTTTTTTCAAAGAAGTATTTGGAAAGCAATGATGTTGATTTTCTAATCTTTGGACATAGACACATTCCCTTAGATTTACAATTAAAGGATAAAAAACGTGTAGTAATTCTAGGTGATTTTGTTTCAATATTCTCCTACGGAGTCTTTGATGGCGAGCATTTTACCCTTGAGTATGTAGATTAATACACTTATAATCACAAAAAATCCCCACTCCTAATTGAATAGGAGTGGGGATTTTTTGTGTATCACAATTATCTATTGTTTATCAGTCACTGTTTTATAGGCCAAAGCATACATTTTCATCTGCTTCACCATTGCCAATAAACCATTTGAACGGGTAGGAGAGAGGTGTTCTCTTAATCCTATTTTCTCGATAAAATAGAGTTCGGTGTTAATGATTTCGTCAGGCGTATGAGCTGTTAATACTTGTATAAGTAAAGAAACGATTCCTTTTACCAAAACGGCATCGCTTTCGCCACGGTAAATTACTAATCCGTCTTTTAATTCGGCGTGTAACCAAACTCGACTTTGGCAACCTTCAATGATGTTTTGCTGCTTTTTGTCTTCATTGGCAAGTGGTTCTAGAGAATTTCCCAAATCGATGAGTAAAGAGTATTTGTCCATCCAGTCTTCGAACTGTTCAAATTCCTCAATGATGTTGTCTTGTAATGCGTTGATAGTCATGTTAAGTTTATTTAGTAAACGAGTCGATAAGTAAATGAGTCACCAGTCGACGGGTTGAATTTGTATTATTCGAGCATTTGCACTACCTTTTTAAGGGCAGTAATGAAAATGTCTATCTCTTCTTTGGTATTGTAAAATGCAAATGAAGCACGAACTGTACCAAGTATTCCAAGGGAATCAATCAAAGGTTGTGCGCAATGGTGTCCAGTACGAACTGCAATACCTAGTTTGTCCAACAACATTCCAATGTCGTAGGGATGTATATTTCCCACCAAGAAGGAAATTACTGCACTTTTCTCTTTGGCCGTACCGATAATACGCATTCCCTCAATTTCCAATAATCTTTGCGTTGCGTAAGTAGTTAGCTCATGCTCATAGGCTGCAATGTTTTCTATGCCAATATTTTGTACATATCTCAATGCCTCTGCCAAAGCAGTTGAACCCACATAGTCTGGTGTTCCAGCTTCAAATTTGAATGGCAATTCATTGTAGGTTGTTTTCTCAAAACTTACCGTAGCAATCATTTCACCTCCACCTTGGTAAGGTGGCATTTGGTTCAGCCAAGTTTCCTTTCCGTATAATACACCTATTCCCGTAGGACCGTAAATTTTATGTGCAGAAAATACATAGAAATCAGCATCTAATTCTACTACATTTACTGGAATGTGTGGTACCGCTTGAGCACCATCAATGAGAACGAGAACATTTGATTGATGAGCAATTTTTATGATTTCAGCAACAGGATTTACAGTGCCTAGGACATTTGAAACATGTGCTACCGAAACTAGTTTGGTGTGCTCATTAATTAAAGCTTTGTAGGCCTCTACATTTAACTCACCACTTTCATTCATTGGAATGACTTGCAACTTCATCCCCTTGCGTTCACATAGCATCTGCCAAGGGACAATGTTGGAGTGATGTTCCAATACCGAAACTATAATTTCGTCTCCAGCTTTGCAAAATGCTTCCCCAAAGGAGTAAGCTACTAAGTTGATCGCCTCAGTTGTACCTCTGGTGAAGATGATTTCCTCTCTTTTAGCAGCGTGTAAAAACTCTGCTACAGTAGTTCTGGCATCTTCATGTGCTTCGGTTGCCTTCTGACTTAAAAAATGTACTCCCCTGTGTATATTGGCATTAAGATGATAATATGCTTGTTCGATTTTTTCTACTACACAACGTGGCTTTTGAGTAGTAGCACCATTGTCAAAGTAAATCAAATCTTTGTTGTAGATTTTTTCTTCCAAAATTGGAAAATCTTTCCGTATATTTTCTATTTGTTGTTTATCCATAATAATCTAACTCTTTTGGGCCTATTTTGTTCGGTAATTCTACTTTTTTAATCAGCCGTTTCAAGTTCCATTCGTCGACTTGGTTTTTTTATATAACTAGAAATCTTTGAAACAAATCTATTTTTATAGATCGGTTTTATCACTGATTTGATTGAGCGTTTATTTTCTTTTGGCTGTTTTTGACGTTTAAAGTAAATTTCTACAGATTGATAGGCTTTGACTGGGATTCCATTTTTTTTTCCTGGGATCCAGTTTGGGAAAAGTTGTATTATTCTAATGGCTTCAGCATCAAAGTATAAACCGAGACTTTCTACAGTTTCGAAATTGGAAATTGAACCATCTAAATTTACAACGAAGCTGCAAGTCACTGTCCCATAAATATCATCTTCTGAATAGATAGATTTTATATTTTCGGCAATAAACTGTTTCATTGCTCCCTTTCCGCCAGGGTATTCTGGTTTCTGGTCCTTGAAAGGACTAAAACTTCCTTCTTCAGCAATTACAAGTGCTTTTTTGATTTCTTTCTTTTTGGCTGCGGCACTTACTTTTGTCTCTTTTACTGGTTCTACAATCACAGGTTTCTTAGCAGTGAAAATTCCAGCATGAACAGCACTACTCATCAGCGCAATGAGTAGTGCAACAAGGTATTTCATTCTTTTTGGACGAAAAATACAGATGCTTTTATAAGATATTGACAAAGCATGAAATTGAAGGTGTGCACTTTTCTGATCCATTTAGTTACTTTTTAAAAATAGTAAAACTCTTTAAGCATCTAAAATTTAGGGGTTATGTCGTTTGTTTGGATATGAGATCAAACCACATAGAAATAATAATTATAACTGGAATCTGTTTAATTACTTAATTCAGTTCTTTTTTTGCAGCATCTTTTTGAATCGCTTCTGGTTTTTGTTTCAATAAAGGAGTAGACAAATAATCCCAAGTCTCCTCAAACTCCCAGTTTGCCTTTACAGACACCTTTTTAGGATAATAAAAAACCTCCTCAGGATGTCGGTGAGTCGCCAATTCGCCTGTATCCCATTTGCCATTACCATTAAGATCAATAAACAGTCGAATGTAATAATCGCCGGGTTTTAAATACTCGATAACGGTTCCTTTTTCTTTAGCAGGTTTGGATGCTACTAGCTGATCTTTTGTGTCAAGTACTTGAATGATAGCTTTTTCATTAAAGTTGGCAATTATGATTTTTATACTTGAATACTCATCTAATGATTTTATCTTGAACTGATTAGAGTCTTTTGCACTCGTTTTGTTATAGATGCTAGTAAATGCAGCGGAATCAATTTTTAATTCATAAGTTGTTTCGGCTTCCCATTTGTGTTCGATGGCATAATTCATCTTTGTAGAATCTAACTGCTGCCACTTAAAAGTAATTGGTTTTAAGGTAGAATCTACCTTTTGCTTTAAGTGAATTTTTGAAATATCAATATCAGCCAATGGGGCTTCAAATTTAAGAATAATGGGGTTATAAATGTCAAATTTTGATGATAAATTATCTGTAGATTTTAAAATTACTTTACTTGGTTTTGTTTGATTTTTTTTGCTCATTTTTAACTTCGCATTGGCCATGGCTTTACGTGAAATTAAATTTAGAGTGTCTGTGGTAGATACTAATTTGAATAAAGAATCAGATTTTAGATAGTTTACCGTCATTTTTAAGGTATCAGTTTTAAAAACCAATGAGTCGGTAATCCAATACGTGATACTGTCGTTTGTATTATTTCTTTGTGTTAAGTATTTTCCTTCCCAATTAAAGTTGAGTGGTTTAATTGTTGGCAATGAGCTTAAAGGTGTGTTAAAATACAAACTGAAATTAAAGGCTTCTTTGCGTTCTGACTTTACTAAATACTGACGTTTTTTAGCTTCTTTGAAATAACGCAGTGCTATATTGTTGGGCTCAAATTTTGTCCCAATGTATTTCTGAATGGTGTCAATGTGTGTAGAATCTTTCCATAAAGTATCTTGCATTTCTACGCGTTTAAAAGATGGAATTAGCAATGAATCGTATAAAGCCAAACCTTCGCCAGGTTGATAGTAATAATCATGGTTGGTATCCCCCAAAGCATAAACTTTGTAGCTTCCTTTCTTTAAATTATTGATAGAAAAATGACCTTTGCTATCTGTTTTTCCAATGCGTAGAAATGGTTTTTTGAAGAATACAGAATCATTTGTCTCTAGATATACACCTACATAAATCCCAGAAGTTGGATTTAAATCTTCAGCATTGATAACGGTGCCAGAAATTTGTAAGGTGTCAATTTCATTCCCCGTCGAATAGGCAAATAGGAAGTTTTTTAGAATGTTTTTTTCGTTAACGTCAGCAATTGCATTTCCAAAATTTATACTATAGGTGGTACTGTCTTTTAAATCCTCTTCAAATTCAATACTGACTCTTTTCCCAAAGGATTTTATCTCCGGTGGCTTTACTTGTGGAGGAGAGATGATTACATTCTCTGAAACTTTTTCAATAGTGACAAGTTCGTCGAAGTCAATTTGTATTTTTTTACTCTTGAAATTCAGTGCACCATTTACAGGTATTGATTTAATCAGTCTTGGCGGTGTTTTATCTTTTGCACCTCCAGTTGGACC
>CANFFA010000031.1 GCA_947445425.1 Paludibacteraceae bacterium | reverse complement strand
TGACTATGCCAGAGGATGATAAATGGGAGAAAGTGAAGTTGAAAATACCATCACCATGGAATGTGAACTCTATTTTACACGATAAAACAGGGCAGGGGATGGATAGTCGTACCTATCCTTCTTATCCTGAAAACTGGAATACCGTTAAAATGGGTTGGGTGCGTAAAAAAGTAACGATTCCTGAGTCATGGAAGGGTAAAAGTATCTTCCTTCATCTACAGGCAGTAGCGGGTGATTGTCGTATTATGGTGAATAATAAGGAGATTGCACAACAATTTGACAATGCCTTACCCGGTGAATATGACATTACGAATGAAGTAGCATGGGGGAAAGAAAATGAAATTCTCTTGGGAATACGGGATGCAAAATTAAATAACCTGAAAGGAAAATACGGGGCAATAACCTATCCTACAGGTAGCTTTTGGTTAATGGACGCCATTGGTGTTTGGCAAGATGTTTTTGTACTTGCAAAACCGAATGTACACATTACCGATATCTTTTTTCAGCCGCAATTGAAACAGGATGTTTTGTTGGCAGAGGTAGAACTTGTGAACAATAGCAATAAAAAACAGGAAGTTCAGATTCAATTACCTGTGTATGAGTGGATCAATAAAACAGACCTTTCGAAACAGAATGTCTTGCAAGCTCCCGAAATTTCATGGACTTTGGGTGCGGAAGCAATGAAGTTATCATCGGCAAAAGTCACATTGGAAGCAGGTCAAAAGAAAACCGTTACCTTGAAAGCCGAAGTAAAAGGCAAATTGAAAAAATGGGAACTTTGGACAAGAGGAAATCCAAATCTATATGCCGGCGTTGCTCAATTGGAATCAGGTAAAAATATAATTGATAAATATTATCAACGTTTCGGATGGCGTGAAGTTAAAATTGAGCATGGTGATGTGATGTTGAATGGACGTCGTGAAGAGTTGATGCACGAAGGTTGGCACTTTACCGGAATTCCTGCCATGAGCCGCCGTTATGCCTGGGCTTGGTACACCATTGCCAAAGATGCAAACATCAATCTCGTGCGTCCTCATGCCATGCCTTATCCCTCCTTTTTCTACGATATGGCAGATGAAATGGGTATGTTGTTGATGGATGAAAGTGGAATTTTTGGAAGCCATTGTGGATTCAATTATGAGTCTGATATTTTCTGGCAACGCAACCAAAAACACATTGAAAATTTGGTGAAGCGTGACCGAAATCACCCTTCTGTAATGGGTTGGAGTGTATCGAACGAAGTACGTTGCGTATTGGTTTGGCAAGCGAAAAGCGATCCAGATTTTCAACTAAAAACCTATGATAAGATATTCGATTTGACCAAAATAGCTCGCAGTTTTGATCCAACACGCGATTGGGTACAGAGTGACGGTGATAAAGATTTGGAAGGAAGACTGGGCGTATTTACCATTCATACCGGTGGAGCGTACAGCGATGTGATTCCTAAAAATAAACCATGGGGAGTAACTGAAGGTGGTAGTTCATATTATGGTAAGGCTGGTTATTACGAACCCTTTGTTGGCGATAGAGCATACCGCAGTTTTAACGACCGTATGGATGGTTTGGCCATTGAAGATTATAATTTGATCAAAACACTACGTAAAGATAGTGCCGATGTTGCGAATGTTTGGAATTTGGTTTGGCACGGACTGAAACCTCTCCCATTGGGATTGAAAAATCCTGGCGCTAAGGTTTTGAAACTTACCGATGGGGTGTTCTTTGAACCGTATACGGAAGGAAAACCAGGTATTCAACCTGAGCGCATTGCTCCATATTCATTGACCGTGAATCCTGGGTATGACACTTCACTTCCTTTGTTAAATCCGTATCCACTCTATACAGCCATGCAGTCGGCTATGGCAACGAATGGAGCAGTAGCTTGTCAATGGGATCAACGTGACAAGCAGATGAACCAAATAAAATCTCCCGAAATTGCGAATCCGATTGATCAGGTGAGCTTTATGGGAGATAAACAGGCCCGTGTTTATAACAATTTGAAGTCGATTGGGGTACCGTTGGTAGAGGCTGATAAATTAAATAAGTTTCTGGTTATTGATGTGGCTTCGGTAGATGAAACAACAATTAAGGAAATAAAAAAGGCTGCAGATAAGGTGATTAACAATGGCGGAACCGTTTTGTTGGTAGGATTAACTTCTGAAAAAACGGCAATTGCCAATCAGATTTTACCCGCTGCTGTAGAGTGTGTGGCCGACAAAGCTTCTTCATTGGTACCCAATTTGAATGATCCTAGAGCGGCTTCTATTTCATACAAAGAGCTTTACTTTTCAGAAGATGCCGTGAATAAAACGATTTGTAACTACACCTTAAAGGGCGATTTTATTGTCAAAGGGAATAGTTTGTTGCTCCGTAATAATACCGAATGGATAAGATGGAATACGGGTGGTGAGTATTCTAAAACCATCAGTGTTTATCGCTCAGAACTTGAAAATAAACAAACTCCGGTGTTGGCAGAATTCAAACAAGGGAAAGGAAACTATTTGGTTTCAACCATCGAATTAGAGGGGATAAGTGCAAATCACGTGAATATGTACATCAAACTATTTAAGAATATAGGTTTGAAACTCAATGCCAAGCAAGACTTAACAGTCTCTGCATTTTCAGGAAAAGTATTGGTTCGTGCTCTCTCCTTGGGTCGTTTCGGAAGTGAAGATTTGGCAACCACCATGTCCACAAAACATATTCCGGAAGAGACTGTAAAACCAAAACAAAATACAAAAGAGGCCGGAATGCCTTGGAAAATGGTGAGCAGTATTGAAGATTTGTTCATCTATAAAAAGATGGCTCAAGCAGGTCCAGAAACGTTTTTTGCTAGCTATTTCAGCTACTGGGTATTTTCACCTGTCGATTTAAGCGATTTGCTGAATTCAGGTCCCGATTTACCACAGGTAAGCCTTCAGGTTACTGTTTATTCTGATGCCAAAGTATTTATGAATGGTCGTCCTTTGAAAGTATCTAAAGCAGATAAAGATGAGAATCGTAAGAAAATAACCTACAATAGCATTCCATTAAAACAAGGTTGGAACCAGTTCTTGATAAAGGCAGTGAGTGATTCTTTCGTAAAACCTGATCTAGGAAGCATTCGTGTAACGATGGAAAGTAATAATAAAGCTTTTGATGAGCAACTTAAAACGGCGATAGAAAATTAATTCCGTATTCAAATAATAGCCTTTAGTAATAAAGGCTATTGTTTGAAATTGGAATTAGTAAATATTACTTAAATCAAATAGTCCCAATTATTCATTGTGTAAATAATTGTAAATGAGAAAAATAAAGAATTTATTGAGTGTCCTTTCAATCTGTATCCTTGTTAATGTGCAGTTGATAGGTCATGCGTTAAACACTCCGAAATCCGATCAGTCAATTAGTGATAGATTGAGTGCGTTCGTGCCTCAGCGTTATCTTATTCGATCGGGAGAGAAAGCACCACAAAAGTGGTTTTTTAAAAGCTCAGAGCCAGAATTGAATTGGATTACGGATGCCAATAACAATCAAAGCTGGCAAACAGGCGATTTTCCGATAGGAAACACTACAATAGCTGGAGTAAAATGTAGAACAAAATGGTCGGATGGAAATCTTTGGCTGCGCAGAAAATACCATCAGCAAGGCGGTAGACCGAACAAGATTGTTTTGCGAATTGCACACACCGGTTCGGCCCGCGTTTTGGTAAATGGAGTGGAAATTTACAAATCAGAACAATCATCGAATGGCTATATAACGGTTGAACCAAGCAATAAAGAAACATTTCGGGATTTAGATAATATTGTGAGTGTTGAATTGGGTGGCTCTAAAAAGAACTTTTTTGATATGGGCTTGATTGGGTTTATTAATCCTATTCCCATCGAAATGCCCGCTATTCCTACTGCAAATGATATTGTTCGTCATTTACATCCAATCATGGATATTTCAATTCGCGATTTTGCGATTACGAAAGGTCACGATGGTGCGTATTATGTGACTGGAACAGGAGGCTATCCTGATTTTTGGATCGGAAACGATGGAAGTATACCTGTTTATCGATCTTTAGATTTAAAGAAATGGGAGTTTCTCGGGAATGTCTGGTCATTTAAAGAAGCCCCTGAATGGTTGAAGGAGAAGGCAAAAGGAAACATGAATAAAATCTCACTCTGGGCGCCTGAAATACATTATATAGATGGAGATTATTATATTGTTTATTCAACAAATGCGCAATTCATTGGATTGTTGAAAAGTACTACCGGAAAACCACAGGGACCCTACAAAGACTTTCTGAACAGACAATTGACTAACTACATTGATCCCTCATTGTTTCAGGATACCGACAAAAAAACCTACCTAATCTATAAGAACTTGTATATTGCTTTGATGAAAAGCGACATGTCTGATCTTGCTGAAACTCCTCGTATTTTAAAAACAAAGGAGGGGGGGTATATCGGTTTTGAGGGGATTTCGATGTTTAAGAATGGTTCAACCTTTTATATCACTTGCGCCGAGAACATTAATGAATTTGGATATTCAAGTATTGTGGGTTCTGCTGAGAACCCTTATGGTCCCTATAGTTCTCCTTATCTTGCTATTCCGCATGGGGGACATAATAATTACATTCAATCCAAAGATGGAAAATGGTATGCCACCATGTTTGGCTTTGATAGTAATTCTCCTTTTTACGAGCAACCGGGTATAGTACCCATGGAGGTGAATAAAAAAGGATATTTTCAGCCTTTGGGGACAAAAGATGAGACGGTAATGAAGCAGAAACAGTTGATTCCGAATGGTAAACTAGGTTTTCCGTGGTCGATGACAGATAAGGTACAAAGTAAGGAGTGGTTTAAAAATGATTCAACTTTTCAAGTTGCTCAGAATGGATATTTGGCTTACGGTGAGGATTCTGCATCTTTTGCAGTAAATACAAATGGTAGGGTAGGTGAGCTCTACTTGCGAAAAACGTTTGAAGTAAGTTTCGATAGAATATCATTACTGACATTAACGTACAAGTTCAAAGGTCAGGCATCGTTTTATTTGAATGGCCTGAATGTCGGTGAAAATATTAAATGCAGTGGTAAATTACAACGTTTCAGTCTCTCGGGAGCAGTTCTGAAAAGCCTGCACAAAGGTCAGAATACTTTTTCGATGCAGCTAAAAACCGATAATACTGCAAATATAGAATTAGGGCTTCAAGCTTGGGTAAAAGAAATGTATTGAATTATTTAAATCTTCATTTGAGAAATTTTAAAAGGGATAATAATGAAAAATAAAGCTATTATCATACAGCATTCTCACCTCATCGTATTGGGTGCTATTATTCTCTTTAGCTATTGTAATATAAGTATTTGTAAAGCTCAAAATCAATATTCCAACCCAGTAATAAAAGGAGATTTTCCGGATCCTTCTATTATTAGGGTCGGAAATACTTACTACGCAGCAGGTACCAGTTTTGATTTTGCCCCTAATTATCCCATTTATGAATCGAAAGATCTCATTAACTGGAAGCAAATTAGCGTAGTTTTTCAAAAACCGCCAATGTGGGCATCGGATGACTTTTGGGCGCCGGAGCTGTATTATCAAGATGGTGTTTTTTATGTCTATTATACCACGAAACGCAAAGACAATAGAGTTGCCTGTATTGGCGTTGCCACAACGAAGGATATACGCAAAGTATTTACCGATCAGGGTATTATCATTCAATGGGGCGAAGAAGCCATTGATGCCTTTGTTTTTAGAGACGATGACGGAAAACGTTATATCTGTTGGAAGGCCTACGGTTTGACCAAAGGGCGGGAGATAGAGATTTTAGCTTCGGAATTGAGTTCGGATGGACTACATCTTACGGGCGAGCCGTTTACCCTGACCGATCACAGCAAAGGATGGAAAGGGGCAGGGGACGAGGGACCTTGTTTGATGAAACACGGTGGTTTCTACTATCTATTTTATTCAGTGGGAGGTTGTTGTGATAACAGATGTGATTATCGGGTGATGGTTTCACGTTCCAAAAACTTGAAAAGTGGTTGGGAGCAGTATGCAGGAAATCCGATCATGGAAGGTGGTAGCGCCTGGAAATGTTCCGGACATGGTACTTTGGTTGCTACGCCCGATCAACGTTACTTTTATCTGTATCATGCTTATAATGGTGTTGATTTTGAATACATTGGTCGTCAAGGAATGCTCGATGAGGTGGTTTGGAACAATGAAACCGGATGGCCTTATTTCAAATCGGGTAAAAATCCATCTGTAACTGCAGAGCTTCCATTTAAAAATACAATTCAAAAGAGTGAAACTACCTGGGTAGATGATTTTTCCAACAAAAAGAATCTTGCATTTTGGCAATGGGATGTTAATGCCCCTCAACCTTCCATCACTGTCGAAAATGGATGTTTGAATATTGTCAATTCACACAAGGAGATCGCTTTTGTTGGTTTAAGTCCACAAGCAGGAAATTATACCTTGACGACAGAAATTATTCCTACGAATGCAAATGCCGGAATTGGAATTTATAGCAATCAGCAAAACTATATTACGCTGGTTGTCAGTCAGTTGGAGTTGCTACTTTATAAAATGAATAAAGGAGAGAAAGAGCTTTTGTCAAAACAGAAGTTTAAAAGTGGCAAATCTGTTTTTTTGAAATATGAAGCGGTCAATGGCCGATATTTTACGTTTTATTGGTCGAACAATGGCAAGGATTGGAATGTCATAGCCAACAAAGATTACAATGAAGTGGATGGAACTGCTGTTGTTCAATGGGGATATTCACCGAGGGTGGGATTTCTAGTTGCTGGGGATTCGAATGCGCAATTCTCAGAAATCATGTTGCACTATGATGTAAAACACAAGAACTAAAAAATATTTTAATCCAAATAAATGAAAATTCAAATGAATCGTAAATCACTTATTATGGCACTATTTATAAGTGCCATTCACTTCAGTCATGCTGCTATTAAACTTCCTTCCATCATTGGTGATAGTATCGTTTTGCAAAGGGATGTCAAAGTCAACATTTGGGGTTGGGCAACGAAGGGTGCTGAAATAAAGGTAGATTTTAATGGTAAAACATACAAAACAGTTACAGATGCTTCCGGCAAATGGAGCACAAAACTAGATGCAACAAAGGCCGGTGGCCCTTATAAAATGATCCTAAAAGGAGATGGTAGTGAGTTGATAATCAAGGAGATTTTAATGGGTGAAGTTTGGATCTGTTCCGGACAATCCAATATGGAGTATCAATTAAAAGCAGAGCGCTTCAAAGCCAACTATAGTAAGGAGATTGCCAATTCAACGAATCCAAATATCCGACAATTTTCTATAGAAAAAGCAGTCTCTCCAACTCCGTTAGAAGATTGTGTTAGTAGTGGTTGGAAAGCTGCTAATCCTACTAATGTTCTTGATTTTAGCGCAGTAGCTTATTTTTTCGGACTTGACTTATACAAGCAGCTTAATGTTCCGATCGGATTGATACGTACCAGTTGGGGTGGTACTAAAGCAGAAGCCTGGACAAGTGTGGAGGGTTTAAAGGAATTTCCACAATTTAATACGGATATCAGTGTATTAAAAGATCCCGTAAAATTAGAACAAAAGCGGGTTGATTTCCGGAAAAACTGGAAAAACTGGGACAATAGACTGCAGAAAGAGGACAAAGGATATGTAGCCGGAAAGGCTGAATGGGCAGGTAGTATTGACGAAAGCGATTGGACCGTCATCTCTGAACCTGACTTTATGAGTAAATTTGGTTTTACCGACAAAACCGGTTCTTTCTGGTTTAGAAAAACCATCGTGTTGACAGAGCAGATGACAAAATCTGATGCAAAGATTACCCTTGGGAGAATGGATGATGCCGATTCCACCTACTTCAATGGAAAATGGATAGGTGCAACAAGCGGCTATAATATTCGCAACTATACAATTCCTGCTAAATTGCTTAAAGTTGGTGAAAATACCATTGCAGTGCGCATTGTGAATGTTGGTGGAAGGGGTGGATTTTTTGTTGAAGATAAAAGAAGTTTTAGATCAGGAGATCAGGAGTTAATCATTTCTGGTGATTGGAAATTTAAACCAGGTGCGATAACTCCTCCCAAACCAAGTGAGTATAATGTTCAAAATTTAGCGACTTCACTTTACAATGGAATGATAAGTCCTCTCATTCCATTCACATTTAAGGGAGTTATTTGGTATCAGGGGGAGAGCAATTCCGACCGCTCGGAAGAGTACAAAACGCTATTTCCTGCTATGATCACAAACTGGAGGACGAATTTTAACCAAGGAAATTTTCCATTTATTTTTATGCAGTTAGCAGCTTTTGAATCAAGCCCACGTCAAGACTGGCCAGAACTTCGAGAAGCGCAATTAATGACTTTGTCGAAAGTTCCAAATACCGGAATGGCGGTAGGGATTGATATTGGCGAGCCAAAAGATATACATCCAATTTACAAAAAAGAGGCGGGTTCACGCTTGGCACTCGCAGCAATGAAAGTAGCCTACCAAGACAAAAAGCTTGTTGCTTCGGGTCCAATTTATAAATCCATGAAAGTACTTGGAGATAAGATTATTATCAGTTTCGATAATCTCGGTACTGGTTTGGAAGCTAAAAATGGGGTGTTAAAGCAATTCACCATTGCCGATGAAACCAAAACTTTCGTCGCTGCCCAAGCTGAGATTGTTGGAAATACTGTTGTGATTTCCGCACAAGGAATCTCAAAGCCCGTAGCTGTTCGATATGCTTATGCAAGTTATCCTGAAGGGTGTAATTTATACAATAAAGAGGGTTTACCTGCTTCACCGTTTAGAACTGACAATTGGCCAGGGCTTACAACTGGAAAAGTAAATCTGACGAATTGATTTTAATGATTATAATACTCTGCTCAAAATGAATATCAATATTTGTTCTAACGCCTTGCTAATTAGTGTATTCGGTTCTTTGTCTTCAACGGCTACAGCACAAAGGACAAGCCGTCCTAACATTGTTATCATTTTAGCAGATGATATGGGTCATGGCGATTTAAGTTATACAGGTAGTGATACACCAACTCCGAATATTGACAAAATATTCGAAAAAGGCGTTCGGTTTAACAACTTTATGACCTGTAATGTGAGCAGTCCTACCCGTGGTGGAATGTTAACGGGAATGAACCCTTTACGAATTGGACAAGCACCAGAAGTTGGCGGCAATTTGGATCCCCAACTTCCAAATATCGGAAATTATTTTCAGAAGGAAGGGTATAAAACCGGACTTTTCGGGAAGTGGCACAACAGTGAATCTCCCCTTCGTGAAAAGGGGGCAATCACTGTCAATCAGTATGGTTTTGATCGGTTTGTAGGCTTTTATGCTGGGGGTATTGACTATTTTTCAAAAGCCTGGACAGGTTGGTACCATGACGATCAACAAGTGGAAGATGAAATGGAGTATTCTACCGATCTGATATCGAAATATGCGATTGATTTTATGACCAAAAGTCAAACTGAAAATCGTCCTTATCTCTGCTATGTTCCTTTTAATGCAGTACATACCCCTTTGAATGTGACCGAAGAAGCCTTGAAAAGAGTACCTGCATCTATTCGCGATAAAGTTTTAAAAATGAGATCGATGCACGATTATAGGGTGGTTTCGTTGGATGATGCACCTCCATTTTTGAAATTCAATGCTGAAAAATATAAAGATGAAACTTGGCTACAAAAAGTAGAACCACTTACTCCCGAAGAGAAGGCGATGCTCTATTCGGCGGTTAAAATTTCGCTTGACGACAATGTTGGTAAAATTATGGATTACCTTAAAGGGACGAAGCAATTGGAAAATACCATCGTTTTGTTCTTTTGCGATAATGGCGGTATTCCAGTAATTGGTAACAATACACCATATAGAGGTTTTAAACATACCTTGTACGAAGGTGGAATTCATTCAGCTGCAGCTATGATCATACCCAAAACGGTGTTACCCAAAACAGTACAAGAAGTAAGCAATATGTGTGGCTTCCTAGATGTGTTTCCTACTTTATCAGCTTTGACGAATGCTAAACAAGCATTACCCAAAAATCTGGACGGAATTTCTTTGCTAGAAATCATTAAAGGAACAACCAAACCTCAATCCGATCGATTTTATTATTGGAATTGGAGAGATCACGATGTGCTACGTTCCGACAAATGGAAGTTGTTCAGATATGCCAGAAAAGTTGAATTATATGATATGGTGAATGATATCAGTGAAAAGAGTGATGTTTCAGCTTCCAACCCGGAAGTTGTGAAGCAGCTGTTGACACAGATAGATATTGAATGTCGTAAAATGGGTGTTGCATGTACTCATTTACCGCTTCCTCTTCCGATAACCAATGCGAAGCCGTCAGGTAAAGCCTTGGTAATTGAGCTGGAGAACAGTTCATCGGATAATATTAAAAAACAGACCCTTTTCTTATTTGGCAAGGAGTTTAAAGTACTGCCAGATACCTACCTGGAATATGACATTAAGGTTGAGAGTGATACAAAACTTTCATTTTGTTATTTGTCCCCCTTGAAGGCAAATGCAGCTATTTTTAGTAACACGCTTGGCGTAGATTTGAACGGTAAATTTCTTCAGTCCCCAACTTCGTTTGATTCAAACTGGAGACACATCGCAGTCGGTCTGAGCTCTTTTGCCCCAACCAAATTTACACAATTTGGTATTACTTCTAAATTTATTGGGGTAGGTAAAGCGACTGTTTATGTAGATAATATCGTTGTTAAAAACTTAAGAGGGGAGACGATCAAGACTATTTTTATAGATACCTTTAATGAAAATGCTTTTAAAGCCAAAAATATTTCAATTGGTGAAGCACCAGTGATGAACTAAATTACTTACTGTTAAAGAAATGTGGATTAGCTTGCTGAAAATTGATGCCCGTTTTTCTGTATTTTAATTATACATCGAAGTGAACTTTCATATAAATTTTAAAATTTTTCATATTATGAATTCGAAAATTATTTGCCTTTTGTTGTTTTTTTTTAGTTTTGGAGCTTCCGCTCAAAATGATAAATCAGCTATTTTAGGAACCTGGAGGTTGGTGCAATCTGTTCATGGAGGCAAGAAAGAGCCTATGGAAGAGCTGATTAAACTTAAATATATTACAAAAGAGCATTACTCTTGGGTGGTCTGTACAAAACAGAACAGGATCATTCGGGATGCTATGGGGGGTAATTATGTTTATGATGGTAAAAATAGTTATACAGAAACTGTAGATTTCGCAGGAGTTGGCATGGTTAATTATTTAAATAAGGTGCATAAATTTAAAGTGGAAATTAAAGGTGATAAAATGCACCTTTCCGGAACCATGGCGGATAAAATCTTCATTGATGAAATTTGGGTGAGGTATAGTTCAAAAAAATGAGGTGTCAATAAAATGGTGTAATTTACATTTTGTAATAGTTATCATTTTTATTTATTCATTTTCCATATAGTTGCAAAACTTTGACCCGACAATCAAAAAGTGAGACTTGACACGAATTCGAACCCCGTTATCAAGTCTCACCGAAAGTTCCTAACCATTTAAAACAGAAAGGAGATCAAATATAAGAAATTAATGAAGTGAAAGCAAATCAATTGACATAAAAAATGCAAACAGATACTGAGACTCTGCTTTCGGTCTTTTATTCGGTAGGTGCATGAGTAAAAAAACAAGGCTTTTAGAAATGAAGCCACAGGTAAAAAAATGGCTCTATAACGAATAAGGTGGGTAATCAAAATTGAGTTTCCCCGAAATGAAGTATATCATGTTGATAAAATTCTTTGGATTTCTATATCCTCTTGCCCTTCTTTTTGCAAGTTGAATTTTAGAGTTTATACCTTCTAATATCCCAT
>CANFFA010000030.1 GCA_947445425.1 Paludibacteraceae bacterium | reverse complement strand
GGCAAACGAGAGCCAACTGTTTACGGCAGTCTCTCCTTCGAGGATTATTTTGCTACGCTCAAAACACTTTTCCCAGAAGTACAACTGTCCTATTTCCAATCCAATACCGAGGGCTTTCTAATCGATAAAATTCACGAGGTAGGATTTTCCTACGATGCTATAGTGCTCAATGCCGGCGCCTACACCCACACTTCAATTGCAATTGCCGATGCCATTCGGTCAATCACCACCCCTGTTTTGGAAGTACACATCTCAAATGTTTTTAAACGCGAAAGTTTCCGGCATCACTCCTTCTTATCAGAAGCGTGTAAAGGATGTATCGTTGGTTTTGGACTTGATTCTTACAGAATGGCGATAGATGCCGCTCTGCATTTCGATTAACAATTGTAACAAGTATTTGCAATCTAACTTATTGCCAGTTATCATTTGTAAATGTTAATTTTAAGATTATCAACTTAATTATAAATCAATTTTCGTTCCTGTCTGAGTTTTTCGGATAGGGGTAAATCATTTAAACAAATTTTTATGCCAAAGTCAACCAAAATTGTCGCTACCATTAGCGATTTACGTTGTGAAGTGGATTTTATCCGTGAATTGTACAACGAAGGTGTTAACGTAGTTCGTATGAACTCTGCCCACCTTCAAGCGGAAGGTTTTTTGAAAATCGTCAACAATACTCGTGCTGTTAGTAATAGCATCGCTATTTTGATGGATACAAAAGGTCCTGAAGTACGTACTACTAAAGCAGAAAGCGATACCATCGTTTTAAAAACTGGTGATTTGATTAAGGTAACTGGTGACGAGTCAGTAATCTCGAACAATGACTGTATTGCTGTAAACTATCCGTTTTTTGTACGCGACTTAAATGTTGGTGACAGAATTCTATTTGATGACGGCGAGATTGAATTAGATATTTTATCTAAAGATGATCAATATCTTAACTGTAAAGTATTGAATGATGGTGAATTGGGAAGTCGCAAAAGTGTAAACACTCCTGGCGTTCGTATCAACTTGCCTTCATTGACTGAAAAAGATCGTAAAAATATCATTTTTGCTATCGAAAATAAATTGGACTTTATTGCTCACTCTTTTGTTCGTAACAAACAAGATTTGATTGATATCCAAGACATCTTGGATGCTCACAAGAGTCCTATCAAAATCATCTCTAAAATTGAAAACCAAGAAGGTGTTGACAATATCGACGAAATTCTTGAGCATACTTACGGTGTGATGATTGCTCGTGGTGACTTGGGTATTGAAGTAGCACAAGAGAAAATTCCGGGTATTCAACGTCGTTTGATTCGCAAATGTGTTCAAGCTAACAAGCCTGTAATTGTAGCAACTCAAATGTTACACTCGATGATCAAAAACCCACGTCCAACCCGTGCTGAGATCACCGATATTGCAAATGCAATTTATTATCGTACCGATGCGGTAATGTTAAGTGGTGAAACTGCCTATGGTAAATACCCAGTAGAGGCAGTTCGCATCATGGCTAAAGTTTGTCTTGAAGCTGAAATGACAAAATTGTCTGAAAATGACATACCAATGGAGATTACTACATTTAACACTACCTCTATCCTAGCCAATGCTGCGGTAGAAGCAAGTATAAAATTGAACACAAAAGCAATTGTTAATGATAGCTTTACAGGAAACACTGCTCGTTATTTAGCAGCTCACCGTGGAACAAACCCTATCTTGGCAATCTGTTACCACGAACGTTTGATTCGTGAATTGGCTCTTTCTTATGGTGTTTTCCCTATTTACCAAGCAGGAAAAGCAAATTCACAAGAGTACTTCATTGCTGGTTTAGAAGAATTTCTTAAAAGTGGTCAATTAGAAAAAACTGATTTAGTAAGCTATTTAAGTGGAAGTTTTGGTGAAGGAAATGGCACTACTTTCTTAGAAGTGAATAAAATTGATAAAATCTTTGCTTCACGCGATCAATATGTACTTCCGAACAATTAATTCGGTATTTTATATTAAAAAAAAGCGTTCTTTTTGAACGCTTTTTTTTTGCCTTTAAACCATTGCTGTCATTTACAGTCTAAACAAAGCTTTGATTATTAGCATCAATCACATAATAAATTTTATTTTAAACGTTAATACCTAGGTTATCCTATTTTAGCTTAGCATTTAGTTCAACTGTCCATACATGAAACGAGCATGAATAGGAGTATTCACCTATGACCATAAAAATTGGCATGCGAGTTCCATGCGACAACTTAAAAACAATTATTTACGCATGAAAAAGTTTTTTTTTCCTATCACGGCTTTGTTTTTCACGTTTACTCTATTCTCGGCTCCTGCCATCAAAGGTATTGTAGTGGATGGAACTACACTTTCTCCATTAGAGTTTGTAAATGTTGCGGTTATGCAACCTAGCTCCAAAATTCCTGCTGCTGGCGGTACTACAAATCAAAATGGACAGTTTGTATTTACTAATCTATCTATAGGGAAGTATATGGTTCGCATCAGCTTTGTGGGTTATAAATCATTTTTTAAACCCGTTAATATTGGCGTAGACACCTTAAATATAGGTGAGTTAAGATTAGAATCTGATAGTAAAACACTCAAGGAGGTAAGCGTGACTGGACAAGGTTCTCAAATGCGAATTGAAGTTGATAAAAAAGTATATAGTGTAGATCAGAGTATTGCTACTGCAGGAGGTTCAGCTTCCGATGCATTAAAAAATATTCCTTCGGTAGATGTTGACAATGAGGGTAATGTAGCACTCAGAAACAATGCTAGTGTGGAAATTTGGATCAATGGAAAACCTTCTGGTCTAACCGCTGATAACAGGGCGCAAGTTTTGCAACAAATGCCTGCTGAAAGTGTTGAGTCTGTAGAAATAATGACCAATCCATCGGCGAAATACAATCCGGATGGAACGGCAGGAATCATCAATTTAGTCCTCAAAAAGAATAGAAATGCAGGCTATTATGGAAGTGTATCCGCTGGAACGATGTATTCTGACGGTAGTAAATATTCAAATGGGATGATCAAGCCAGGTGGAACTTTGGGAACAAGCTTCAACTACAGTAGTAGCAAAATTGATGCTTATCTCAACCTCGGCTATCGCCAAATGAATAAATACAACGATGGATGGAGTAGACGTTTTTATGAGACGAGTAAAGATTCCATCCTTCAAGGAAATAGCTCTAACAATGGTTATGGAGGTTTATTTAGCCGTGGAGGTTTTGACTATCACCTCGACAATAAAAATACGATAAGCCTCTCTGGTTTGGGCTTTAACATGAGTAGATATTCAGACAACCTGAATCACTTTTTATTTACTGCTCCACTGCCAATCGGTAGTTACAAAGAGTACAGTAGAAAGGTGATTAGTGATGGTGAGATTGGTGGGGGAGATGTAAATTTAGATTTTCGTCATGATTTTGATACCAAAGGAACTTTTTTAACTTCAAGTTTGTCCTATTCCAAACACATTCGTTACAATGATGAAGCAACGACTCAAACTAACTTCGTAGGTACTACTAATCAGAATCAAATTCAACACATAGAAGGTGAGAGTGATGAATATGTGTTTAAATTAGATTATACACAAAAAATTGGGGACGCCGGAAAATTTGAATCAGGTCTACAATCTCAAATTAAAAATCGTGAAAGCCTTTCTGATGGTTCCAAAACAACTAATACGCCCTTTATTAACTATTACAATGAGTTCAATTATTTGGAAAAAATAAATGCTGCCTATTTTACTTTTGGCAATCGTTATGATAAATTGAACCTTCAAGCAGGATTAAGGGGTGAAATGTTAAGTCGTAATTCAACTAATGAAATTAAAGATTCGCTCGGAACTATAATCCCACAACCGATTCCCGTTAAATCCAGCTATCGATTTTTTCCTAGTTTATTTGTATCCTATTCTCTTCCCAATAAGAATGAAATTCAGCTAAATGTTACGAGCAGGGTGAACCGCCCTCATGGCTCGCAGCTCAACCCTTTTCTTAATTATTCTGACTTGACCAACATCAGTCATGGAAATGCTGATTTAACACCAGAATATTCTTACGCAACTGAATTTAATTATATAAAAAGCTGGGACGAGCACACTTTATCGGGATCACTCTATTATCGTTACAACGATAATGTAATTCAGACTGGAAGTTTTCTAAACAAAAATAATGTAATGGAAAGTACTTCCATGAATATTTCTCATTCACAAAATACTGGTTTAGAGCTTGTTTCAAAGAATAGGTTTTTTACAATACTAAGTTTAACATCTACAGTGAATGTTTTTTATGGTGTAAGGGATTCCTCCACATACATCGATCCCTATGATCCTAGTTTCAAGATAAAATTCTCAGGACAAGAGAATCTATCTTGGAATGTTAGTGAAATTGCGAATGTGATGTTAAGTAAAACGCTTTCAGGACAGATCACAGCAAAGTATATTTCACCACAATTAATTAATCAAGGTATTCAAAAAGAAAACTATTTTGTGGATTTTGGATTAAGACAATCATTTTTCGACAGAAAATTGAATGTTAGCTTTACTTTATCTGATATTTTCAATTCTCGTCGAAGCTGGGCGTTTACCAATGGAAAGAGCTATTCACAAGAAAGCTATTCATTCCAACATGGACGCATGTTTGGACTATCGGTAAGTTATAATTTTGGGAATATTAAACCCAAAAAGGCTGAAAAGATGAAAAAAGAAGGAAATGGAGAAGGGAATATGGAGGGGGTAGAACAGTAAGAATTGTTTTACTGCTCCTTCTTTTAGGCACTGTCAATAAATAACATTCTCAATTCAATATCCATTTTTTTATAGCACGCTGATTTACGCAGAATGAACGGATTTGAAAACGGATAAAAAAATGCAAGCATTTTGATTAAATGCCTTTTTATCAATTGACTACGTCAATTTTAGATCCGTTTTAAAATCCGTTCTTGCAGTGAAAATCAGAGTTCTATAACTCTAAATACAAATTATATTTCACGACTTTATTTACTTCTTATTCCTTGTAAGTTATTGATAATTAACATACATATTCCTTGTTCTTGAATTTCCCTCCTTTTATTCCTTCCCTTTTTTATTCAAATGCACTTCTTTTAAATAATTTATTGTATTTTTGAATCCATTTATTGCTAAGATGGTTGCGAAACGCTTTTACTTTGGTAGAAAGTGAACTTCCTATCAAATGTTTTGTTGTGTAAATATCACTTTAACAACAGATTGATTTTATTAATAAATAATTCTTGCATTTTCTTGCAAGGCCTAATTTGTTTCAATATTATGGATAATTTACATTTTTCACATCTAATTTCAACTCAAGCCAAAATCTATGGTGATAAAATAGCATTGTGTGCTCGTCAGGATGTTGACAATGATTGGACTAAGTACAGTTGGGTCGATTTTGCCAGCAATGTTTCCGCCTTGGCAAAAGCTTTTTTAGAGATTGGTATTGTTGAGCATCAGTGTGTTGCACAATTTTCGCACAATAAAGCAGAGAATCTTTTTGTAGATTTTGCACTGTTTGCAAATCGTGCGGTCATGGTGCCCATGTATGCAACCTCTACCGTACCACAGGTTGAATTTATTGTAAATGATGCAAAAATCGAGCTTATTTTTGTTGGCGATCAGTATCAATTCAATGTCGCGCACGAAGTGATGCAGTCATCTGCCTATTTGAAAAAGATAGTGGTTTTTGATCGTCAAGTTGTTTTTGCAGAGTCAGATCAGATCGATTATTTTGACGAATTTATAAAAATTGGAACTGCTTCCACCAAAGATTCTGAACTGGAGCAAAGAAGGAATGCGGCAGAGGAGTCTGATTTGGCAACCATTTTATATACTTCAGGAACAACAGGTAATCCCAAAGGAGTGATGCTTAATCACAGCAGCTTTAATGAAGGGATGCGGATTCACACCCTTCTCCTTACCAGTATTACAGAACATGATACTTCAGTAGCCTTTTTACCATTGTCGCATGTTTTTGAAAGGTTGTGGAGTTATTTCTGTATTTATAAAGGAGTTACCATATATCTCAATACCATTTCTGACCATATTCAGCAGACCTTACAAGATGTACGCCCTAGTTTAATGTGTTCTGTTCCACGTTTTTGGGAAAAGGTCTACATAGCTGTCAAATCAAGTTTTGCCAGCTTTTCTCCTTTTAAATTGAGGTTAGTGTCTTGGGCGCTTGCGGTGGGGAAGGAGTACAATTTGGATAATAAACGGGTTGGACAGGAGCCGTGCAGACTTTTATGTATTAAGTATTTTTTGGCTGAGCAACTTGTTTTTAGGAAACTAAAATTGAAACTAGGTCTCGAAAATGCAAATATGTTACCCGTTGCAGGAGCAAAATTATCAGATGATATTGCATCTTTCTTTATCAGTATTGGTATTCCTATTATTTATGGATATGGATTAACCGAAAGTACGGCGACAGTTTCTTGTTTCCCTTATAAGGCTTATGAAATTGGAACGGTAGGTACAATTATACCTGATCTTCAGGTCGGTATTGGAACAGATCAAGAAATTCTATTGAAGGGTAAAACGATTTTTGCAGGTTATTATAACAATCCAGAAGCTACGGCGGCGGCTTTTACTTCTGATGGTTGGTTCAAGACTGGGGATGCAGGATATATTGAAAACAATACCTTGGTTTTGACGGACCGTATTAAGGATATGTTTAAAACTTCCAATGGCAAATACGTCGCCCCGCAAGAGATTGAAACCCGTTTGACGGCTGATATTTATATCAACCAAGTTGTGACCATTGGTGATGCTCGAAGTTTTGTTACGGCATTGATAGTGCCTTATTTTCCAGCGCTAGAAGCATATGCTCAAAAGAATAATATTGCATATGCATTGGAAGAGGATTTGATTAAGTTGCCGGAGATTAAAGACTTAATTGAGGAGCGCATTAAGATTCTTCAAAGCTCAATGTCCAGTTATGAGCAAATTAAAAGGTTTACGCTGGTGGCAGAAGCCTTTTCAATTGAAAACGGTGAATTGACCAATACCATGAAAATGCGACGTGCCTACATCACGAAAAAGTATCAATATGCTATTGATAAAATGTATTTGGATTAAAGAAGACAAAAGACAATAGAGTAAAGACAAAAAATAAAGAGTAAAGACAAATCGATCTTTACTCTTTATTTTTTTGTCTTTCGATCCCTTCAAGCCATTTCTGTACTTTTGAATAATTCTCAGAAATCATTGTTACAAGATATACACTTGGTTCTCTGCGGTAATTTGCAATAATGAAATTGATTAATTCGTTAAAATGTCCAGGAGCATTGATGCGATTTTTTAAGGTATAATAAGCTTCTGTTGGAACGATATTTGGTTCTGCTCCTGGAATATGACTCTTTATTTTTGTTACTGAATCTTGTGGTAAGATCAGCTGTTTTTTGAAGGCTGTCTTTGCCCTTTTACTTTCTTGCAAAAAGTAAATCATATCCAGCATGGCCAGTTTTTCGGTAGTTTTATCTTCGGAAATCAGGGCAGGTACAATTTTTTTCATAATACTATCCTTTGCTCGAAGGATGTTTTTATACTTGCTACTGCCCTCAATGATAGCGGCTACAACATCCGACCATATTTTTGCCTGAACAATGCTTGGTATTGATAAAGTGTTTCCCAAGGGTGAAAAACTTGCTGCCAAGGGCCAAGCCATGATGCTACGAAAGAAATTTGCACGGATGGTTACTTTGTCGAATCCCCGAATGTAATTGTGTGATGCCAGATATATTCCATTGGAGACATTGATGCAAAAGAATTTGGTTAATTCGAAGAGTACGCCTTCCTGAGTACCCATCCAAAGTAGGTCAAAATGGATTTTGATAAAGCCCAAAATTGGCACAGAAAATCCTGTCCAGAAAAGTGAATGCGCAATATTTGTCCAGTTAATATCACTCGAATTCCATAATTTAGGAATGATTCCATTCGCTGATATTAGATCCACAAACATGTTTCTTATTCCGGTTATTCCCAACCAAAGCAATGCGAATTTTGGCCCTACGGTAAGATAAGCTGGAATGAAACCAATTAGGGTAAAAAGTGAATTTTTTATTGCCGGATGCAGGTATTCCCATGCGTGCCAAGGATAGATGGGCTTTTCGTTTTTTTCATCTCCAAGTAAGTTTTTCTTCCCATGGTCTACTTTCCCCAAACAGACAATAGAGGCTTGCTCATCTCCTTTTAAGGCATGCTTGGTTGACTTTGAAAGTTTGTAAAATAGTTCAGAGATTTCTGAAGGGAGTATATGGTGATTTTTAACAAAATACTTTCTTTGGTGGCTTGGAATGTGATTTTCCAATATAAAGCCCATTCCTGGTGTAAAGGTTGATCGACCTGCAGCATCACTGCCTATTGAAGGAATCAGCTTATGTTCCTCAAAATGAGCCAATACATCTACGATCTTAATAAGATTGAATTTGAGTTGGTGTTGGTTTAAGTAATTTATCAATTCATATTTATCTCCGAAATTCAATAAATTAATGAAATTTGCAAAGAGTACAAAATCTGCTTCTTTGGTCTCTACTGTACCATACATATTGTATATTTCGGCGTAGGTCAACATTTTATAATTTTCGAAAACGAGATTCACCGCTGCCTGCAATCCATGTTCCAGTGGTTGAATTAGTTTTATGCTCCCACCTGTTTTTGTTGCATACTTATAAATATCCTCAAGTTTACTTACACCCGTTTCGTTGAGCATAGACTCAGAACCAGCGAAATATGCTAATCGAAGCTTCTCAGGATCTAAGTCTCTATATTGTGCACGAATGATTTTATCCTTTTTCTGAATGGATTCTATTTCTTGTTTCGAGAATTGATGCGGCATAATTTCAGTCTGTATCCGCAGAGCGGTACTCTGTAATGCCCTTTTTTCTAATACCTTTTTGTAATGATGATACAGAACCTCACCCAATTGTCGTCGAGAATAGATTTTGTGACCCAATAGATTTTGCTTGCTGTTTTTTGGTAAAGGGTTGAGGTAATAGATGGTTTCTGGCAGGTATCCTTCATTTAAAACTGGGAGGTGCTCATTGTTGAATTGGTCTATTAATTGCTCAATATTCTTAATTCTTTTCTTTTCATTCTCTTCCAATTCGCTCATGAAATCATTAAAATCAGTTGACTTCTCCTTCAAGAAAGCTTTGAATTTCTCTTTTTCACTCGAAAAGTTCGGCAAGATATACAAGTAATGAAAACGAATCCCTTGCGTTAAGGCACCAAATTCCAAGGCTATGTTTACTTTGATACCCAAAATACGTCCTGCCTCCAATAACTCTTTGATGGCAGCTTCTGTTTCAAGATTATTGTAAGCAATGGTAATGACAGAAATACCTTTGATGAAGGCGTCAATGATGAGCTGGATGGGTAGTTTACGGCCATAAGTAGTATTATCATGCACATGAAAATCCCATCCCATGTTCAAATCTTTTAGTTCAGCGCCCGTTTCTGGAACTTCTACAAGCCCTAGTTTTTTCAAATAACTCCTTATTTCTCTTGGATGACCAAAAGAGGCTACTGTAAAATCACGTAACAATTCCAACTGTAACCTTTTATTGTCACGATGAACTGCGACTTCCCGCATCAAAGCCAGTTGAACCCTTGCGGCATTCAAGGGCATTATGAGTGATTGTGAATAGATGATGTGTTCAGCTAAAAGACTGAGTGCATGAATCCGTTCACTGTATTTTGCTGAATCGAGACTTTTGGTGATGCTAAGGTAGGTTTCTACAATGCTGGTTCTATGTGTCCTGAATACTTTGATAAATCCCCTGGGATGCGAATTTGGATACTCATTTATAATTTCAGTGGCGTCAATTTGCTGATTAATACGCGTGCGCAGTTTTCTGAGTTGCGTGGCAAAACTCAGAAAATTGACGGTATCGTTATAAATTTTTATCAGCATAACAAATTAGTGATTAACGATTATTGATTAAGCAAAGATAATAGGCTTTTGCCTTTTACGAAGTTTTTTACTCTTTATTTTTTTCTTTCTTGTTATCATAAGTGATGAATATGATGAGACTGGAAGAAAGGAAACGATTTTTTTTTATCTAATAGTTGATTGTGTCAACTATTGAATTACCTTTGCGCAAAATTAAATTGTCGCCTATGGAATTTAAAGAAAATAATCCCCTTGCTTTGACCTTGGGAGGAATGCTGCGGGAATTGGTGCGCATTCTTAAAAAACGATCCACAGAACAGATGGATATAAAACTGACCATTGAACAAATTGGTTTATTAATGGCCATACACAACAGTAAAGATGAAGTTATTCAGCAAGATATGGCTTGTTCTATGGGGAAAGATAAGTCCGCCATTCTTAGGACGATTGATCTTATTGAAGCCAAAGAGCTGATCAAGAGAGTAAGTGATACAGCTGATCGCAGAAAGAAGTATTTGATGGTCACCAAAAAAGGCGAAAAGGTAATTGAACAATTTCTTCAAATTGACTTGGCTTTGACTGCTGAATTAGTACAAGATATTAGCGAGCAGGATCTTATCTCTTTCTACAAAGTCGTTGATTTGATAAAATCAAATGCTAAGAATTTGTAAACTGATTGAACTTTTTCACACAGAATTAATAATTTGATAACACTTTTGTCATATCGTTGATAATATCAATCATTGATAGACTAAACGGTTGATTACTTTAAAAAATTTTAAAGTAAATATGAATATGGTTCGTCTTACGTTATGATGAATTAAAATTCAACAATAAATAATAAATTACACACAATAAGATTTTATGAAGAAAGCCTATCTTGCAATCTTTGCTTTTACTGCCTTTTCAATGGTAGTGGCGGGTCAAGGTTTAACGCTACGGCAATGCGTTGAATTTGCAAACTCGAACAATGCTAACATTAAAAATGCGACCCTCGATATACAGATTGCCGATAAGAAAATTGATGAACAGTCTGGAACGATGCTTCCTCAAATTGATGGATCAGCTGGTTATACCAATAATCTTCAATTACCCACTACAATTTTACCAGGAAGTTTTAATCAGAAAAATCCGGGAACACCATTGGCTGTAACTATGGGTATTAAGCAAAACTTTTCAGGTAGCATTCAATTGAACCAAAAGCTTTTTGATCCAACTTTTGATGTAGCTTTGAAAGCTGCAAAAATTAGCAAAGCACAGTCCATTCAAAGTAAAAGGAAGTCCCTTGAACAAACTGCCTATGCCATTTGTGGTATTTATTACCAGACTTTGGTGATTGGTAAACAGATCGCCACTTTACACACCACCATGGAAGCTGCTCAAAAATCATTAGAGGCGACTGAGCTAAAATTTAGAAATGGAATGGCAAAAAAAGTAGATGTTGACAAGATAAAGGTGAGTTATAACAACATCAAATCGCAATCTCAGCAAAGTGAATTGAGTTATTTGCAATCACTTAACAACCTAAAGTACCAAATGGGAATGACGGTTGAAACACCGCTAATACTGTCTACTGATGCGATTGATGGCGACATTCGATTGTTTGAAATGCCGGAAAATAATTTTTCGATTGACAATAGGGTGGATTATCAATTGCAAAAAATCAGTCTCAGCGCCTATGAATTGGACAAGAAGCGGCACAAGGATTCGTATTTGCCAACTTTGACCTTCAACGCTAATCTTGGTTTACAAGCCATGCGTCAAGAATTCGATTTCTTTAAAACAGATGGTAATTGGTATCCTAATTCAAGTGTAGGAGTGACTTTAAAAGTGCCTATCTTCGATGGTTTACAAAAACAAGCTAGAATTTCACAAGCGCAATTGAATTTACAAAGAACTAAGATTAGCATTCAACAAACCGAAGAGGCCATCAAAGTGGATTTGTCCAATAATGACATTCAATATCGTAATGCTATTGATAATATTAAAAACGAAAAAGATAATCTTGATTTGGCAGAAAGTGTTTATAAAAACTTTCAAAATCAATTTAAACAAGGAATCTGTTCTACTTTAGATTTGGTTCAAGCACAAAG
>CANFFA010000029.1 GCA_947445425.1 Paludibacteraceae bacterium | reverse complement strand
TTAGCACGCATGTTATTTCAGCCGCTCCCAAAGAAATGATTACCAAGGTGGAATTAGGTGCAATTAATCCAAAAATGGTAAAAGAAGGGAAAGATTTGTACACTTCAAAATGTGCTATGTGTCACGACCTAGATCAGAAAAAAATTGGTCCTGCATTAAGAAATGTTACCAAAGAAAGGAAACCAGAGTACATCATGAATGTGATCTATAATCCTACAATGATGCAGAAAACTGACCCAGTATTTAAAAAATTAATTGTGACTTTCAAAAACATTCCAATGCCAGACCCTAATTTCACACAAGCGCAGTCACGCAATGTACTTGAATATATGCGGTCAGTCGCTAAATAGTCAATTAGGAATGTAAAGTCCAAACACCAAGCCAACTCAATCAAAGCCCATAAATCAGTTATCCATACTGTATTATGGGCTTTGTTTTTCCTAAAAAACGGACAAAATAAGCGCTGGCTACTTGTCAATCATTAAACATAAAACAGGTTTTCATATTTTATAATTCTATCCCTTGTATTAAAATTGATGAGAAGTTTGAAAATTTATTTACAGACCATTACAAAACATTAAGGGCAAGGTTCTTTATTTCTGTTTTCGTAAATGTAGTTCTCTAAAAAATAAAAATAATGGAAAACCAAAAGCGTAAGCTATAAAAACTGTCATGAGCAGATACAACCAAATTCTTTTCATTTTTAGTCGCATTCCTTCCATTAGAATAAAAAATGTACCGGCAATAGTACCAGTCCAAAAGTCGAAACTTAAACTTTTCGCATAATAATTATCTATCCAAGTACTGCCAATAAACTCAACACTATCAAACTTTCCATTGTGTTCAATAATCCCAAGCATTGCAAAATAAAATGTAAAACCCCCGCCAAGGATAGTCAACAGTAAATAAAAATAATGTTTGTTGTTTAGAATAGAATTCATATTTCTTTTAGTTTTCGATAGTATTCGATATTACAGATATTACAGATATTACAGATATTTTAAGAACATATTCAAAATGCTTTTGTAAACCAAGAGCACAAAAGGGATGTTATTATGCAGTTGTCGGCTCATAATAAAACACGGTGGCACCTGAGCTTAATGATTTCGTTTTAATAAGTTTCAACAGTACCTGATGCTTAATATGATCAAAGAGCATCATCCCTTTCCCTTCGATGATCGGGTGAATACATATTTGTAATTCATCAATAAGATTAGCGTTTAAGAGTTGAATAATCAAACTCCTACTACCAATCAAAATATCCTTGTCAGCCTGTTGTTTGAGTGCAAGGATTTCTTCTTCTAGCGACCATTTAGCAAGTTCTGCACTATTCCATGCTGTATGTTTTAAAGTAGTTGAAAAAACTAGCTTATGAATTTTATCAATAGCAACAGCAAAGTCGTCCATAGATTTTTCACCAGAAGGATTTTCCAATATCTCTTGCCAAAACTGCATGAGTTCGAAGGTCTTTCTACCATACAATATAACACCAGCACGATCTATCAGTTCAGCATAATGATTGTGCAGATCTTCGTCAGCAATACCTGTCGTATGGTCGCAAACACCGTCAAGTGTCATGTTAAAAGCTGCAACTACTTTTTTCATAATAATAATTTTCTACTTATGTGTGTCGTCCTGCGTTTATCGAAAAGAAATCCAAAACATGATGCAGTTAATCAGCTGATAAACAGCTAGACTACAATCAATAGTACAAAAGGCTGTTTGAAATTTAGCGCATCCAATCCTGTATTTGAAACAATAAAACACCTCCAGCAATGAAATGTTTATATCCACGTTCTTCCATAATTGATGATATAATCCAATCTTACTTCATCTAAAAAAATGGATATGAAAATACTCGTCTACCCGTTAGAAAGATTATACTTTTTTCTAGCGTAAATTTGAATATCTAGAAAGATTAGGTGAACTAAAAAAGGTGTTTGAAAATTGATTCAAACACCTTTCGTAATCATAAAACATTCTTTCTACCACATCAACACCACTCTAAACCGCAATGTTTCTGGGGTTTGCTTGAAGAAGTCGGAATTGGTAACAAATACATTCAATCCACCCTCCATAAATTCATAATCTACAGTTCTGGTCCACATCACTAATAGATCATTTTCAAAATGACGAACATAAGGTAGTGGTTGTTGTTTGTTGTCAATTTTAATAAAGGTATTTACGGTACCACTGCTAAAAATAAAGGGTGTAATTTCTGGCATATTAAAATGACTTGAATAGTATCTATTTTTACCTTTAACATCTACATTTTCAACCCATTCTGTGTTATAAACTACCAAATCAATAATTTTCCAATTGGGTGTTAAACCATCTGCTCCATTTTTCCCATCGTAACCTTGAGGTCCCATAGGTCCACTACACGAAGCGATGAAAAGCGTAACCAAGAATAATAATAAAGTTTTTCTCATTTTGTTTATATCTTAATGACCTGTTTGTATTTAATTATTTCACAAAATTAGTATTTAATTCCATACTTTAAGGTGGTAGAATATCTTTTAATAAAAACTATTCCAGAAGTGATGCACAGAGATTGCTTTTTTGAACTATGTTGAATATATCCACCCAATCCATTCTTGTATCAGGACAGAAAAACTTCTCCGGCATGCGATGTTTCATGTCTATTTTCTTCTTTTATTGCAAAAATAATCAAATGTAATACCCTCAAAAATAAAGGATTGAAAATCCTAAGATGACCAAAGGCGGGATTGAAAAAAATCCCGCCTACCAGTACGAAAATTTGAGCGTTTAGTTTAAGTTTTTTTGCATATACAGAAGGACGGGGTTGAATTGCCTTGGTGATTAGTAGAGACGACATCGGTGAATGACTGTTAGCTAATGCAAGCGTACTTTGGATAATAGCGTTTTTCACTATCTTTGCAATTGTAGCATGATAAACAACAAAATGCTAAGCATCTAAAGCAAAACCACCTTACAAAAAGCCAAACTCAATTTATGCTCAAGAAAATAAAACCTTATATGATGCCCATTGCCATGACGGTAGGGTCGATTTTCTATTCATTTTTCGGGAGCTTGGCATTTTTAACGCCCTACCTGATTTTCGGAATGCTTTTGCTCACCTATTGCAAGTTGGATCTAGGTAAAATAAAACTTTCTCCACTACATTTTTGGTTGATATTGATACAGATAGTGGGCAGCTTGGCTTCTTATGTTTTGATCAAAACCTATAACACCACCTTGGCGCAAGCTATTTTGATCTGTATCCTTGCACCTACTGCAACAGCAGCACCAGTCATAACGGGCATGTTAAAAGGAAATGTAGCAAGTCTGACGACTTACAGTTTGCTGAGTAGTATTACGGTTGCCCTCTTGGCTCCCCTTATTTTTACTATAATCGGTAGTTACCAAGACCTAGCCTTTCTGGATTCTTTTATTGCCATTGCCCAAAAAGTATTTTTACTCTTGTTAGGTCCCTTTGTACTTGCCATCTTCCTTCAAAAGTTAATGCCAAAGTTTAGCAATACATTGGGTGGCTATTCTAGTTTCTCTTTCTATTTATGGACCGCCTCTTTAACGATTGTTACAGGCAAAACAATAACATTCATCACTTTACAGAATGAAGGTAGTTATTCTACAGAAATTTTAATTGCCGTATCGGCATTAATCATCTGTATCACACAATTTTTATTGGGGCGTAAAATTGGAAGGCGCTACGAGGATACTGTAGCAGGAGGACAGGGTTTGGGACAGAAAAATACAATCTTAGCGATCTGGATGGCACAAACTTATTTGAATCCAATCGCCTCAATCGGGCCAGGGGCCTATGTATTGTGGCAGAATCTTTTTAATTCCTATCAAATATGGAAGGACAGGAAATGATAAACGTTTAGTGATTAATTTTTAACGTTTAGTGTTTAGTGATTAATAATAAGTAATTAAAGATTAGGGACTTCCTAGGTGATAATTTAACGCTTAATGATTACAAACTGCCAAAGTTAATCATTAAACGTTAAACACTAATCATTATTCATTATTCACAAGGATAACGGATGGCTGAGAAATTATCCACATGACCTAATTCTTTGGCTTTGGTCAAATCTGCACAAGCACTATTTTTATTGTTCAGCTTAAACTTCACCAAGCCTCTGTTAAAATATGCAGCGGCATAATCAGGCATTATCTCAATGGCCTTGTTAAAATCCAACAATGCTTCGCTATAATACTTCAGCTTCACCCTTGCAATACCACGATTATAATGTACTTTGGGATTCTTGGAATTTAACTCAATTGAACTGGTATAATCAGCAATGGCAGAACTTACCTCATTCATCTCATCTTTGGCTACTCCCCTATTGTAATAAGCATCAGCCTGTTTTGGGTTTATATCAATGGCTTTATTAAAATCAGCAATGGCTTCTTTATTGTTTTTCAACAAGCCTTTTGCAATTCCTCTTCTGATATAGGCTTCAGAGAACACAGGCTTTAACTCAATAGCCTTGTTAAAATCATCAATCGCATCTTTCGAGTTTTTAGCTACACCCCTATTGTAATAAGCTTCTGCACTCCTTGGATCTATCTCTATCGCTTTAGAGAAATCCAAGATCGCGCCAGGATAATCTTGCAAAGACCCTTTTGCAATACCACGACGGATATAAGCTTCAGTATATTGCGGATTGATTTCTACAGCCATTGTAAAATCAACGACAGCATCATCATATTTGGCAAGATAGATCTCCGCTACTCCCTTTCCATAATAGGCTTTGGCATTACGTCCATTGAACTGAATGGCCGTATTAAAATCATATATAGCATCCCGATATTTATCAAGTACCGTTCTAATATTACCCCTATTCAAAAAAGCATCTTCGTGTCTGGAGTTGATGTCTATCGCTTTAGAGTAATCTTGAAGTGCCCCACGGTTGTCGGTCAAATGAGATTTCGTCAATCCTCTTTTGTTAAAAGTATCGGCGCTATTGGGATCCAATTCTATCGATTTATTAAAATCAGTAAGGGCACCTTTAAAGTCCTTAGCACCATCTTTGGCCATTGCTCTATTGTAAAATGCCAATGCATTTTGCGGGTTCAATTGAATGACTCTGGTAAAATCGGCAATGGCACCATTAAAATCTTGAAAATCATTTTTGGCAACGCCTCTGTTGTAAAAAGCATTTGCATTGCTAGGATTCAAAGAAATTGCCTTTGTGTAATCCTGAATGGCGCCTAAATAATCCTCCATGTATATTTTGGCAATCCCTCTATTACTATAGGCTTCAGTACTTTTTGGATCAATTTCTATGGCTTTTGTAAAATCAATCACCGCTCCATTATAGTCCTGCACTGCTCCTTTTGCCATTCCTCTGGCAATCAAATAATCCACCGAACGGGGATTGATAGCAATCGCTTTGGAATAGTCCAAAATGGCACCATTATAATCTTGTAGTCTCGTAAATTTATCCACACCACTGTTGTAAAGCGAATCTGGATTCAGCGGCTTCACAACAACGGTTGGACGATCAGAGGATTGAAATGTTGTTTGACTAAAGACAGTTAAAACACAAAGGAAAACTGTACTAAGGCTTATGAAATATTTCATAATAGAATTATTAAAATGGACGCTTGGTGTGAAATGGTAAGCGCTAAATATATTAAAGCTTAGTCTTGTATAGATTGAGCTTCATCTTCAATAGAAATAAAACCCTTTTGAGGTCTAAAATGTTGATTCGGTTCTTAATTTTAACCAAAATCAATGATAGATCTAAACAATCTGACCATCGCGCATCTCAATCACACGGTCCGAAAGTGCTGCTAGTTCTTTATCATGTGTAACAATGACTATGGTTAATCCAAATTTGGCTCTCAAATCAAAAAGTAATTTGTGAAGTTCTTCCTTGTTCTTCGAATCCAAACTTCCGGAAGGCTCATCTGCTAGAATCAGTAAAGGATTATTAATCAATGCCCTGGCAACTGCCACCCTTTGTTTTTCACCACCTGAAAGTTCACTGGGCTTGTGCTCCATCCTGTCCGAAAGTTGTAGATAATTCAACAATTCTTTCGCCCTTTGAGTGACCTCTTTTGCATCTTTTTTGGCAATGAAAGCCGGTAGCATCACATTTTCCAGCGCTGTAAACTCTGGTAGTAATTGGTGAAATTGAAATATAAAGCCAATGTGTTGGTTCCTAAACTTAGCTAAGTCTTTCTCTCCCAACTTGCTAAAATCAATACCATCAACTTGAACAGTTCCGTTATTTGGTTTGTCAAGTGTTCCTAGAATCTGTAACAAAGTCGTCTTGCCAGCACCACTAGGGCCAACGATAGAGACAATCTCTCCTTTTGCAACTTGCAAATCTACCCCTTTGAGAACCTCAAGCGTACCAAAACTTTTTTTTATATTTGTTGCTTGAATCATATTATTATATCATTATAGTCATTAATACAGGGACAACAGCCATTGTTTGTAGTCATTTATGCCTGATTATAAGCACATTTGTCAATCCACTAATTTTTCCACAAAGTTATTCATTTATAAGAATAAACCCACCTATAGTAGACAAAAAAATGTATCTTTGTACTTAAAAGATTTCAAAAACTGTTCACCTAGACCTATTCATTCCATAAAATATGCTTACAGATCCTGATTTAGGGACCATAGAATTTGTACCCAGCCAACGGGCTAAAAACATCAATGTCCGTATCCTCAGTACTGGCTTGAGAGTTAGTTTACCTATCCGATCTACACAAGCGGATGCGATGAAATTCATTAATTCCATTCGTGAGAAGCTCATCAAAAAACAGGGTCAAGTCTCCAAAGGCCTTGAGCAAAGTGCCATTTTTATTGATGAAAACAGCAAACTTCAAACTTTGACTTTTACAGTGGAAGCCAAAGCTTCCGACAGAACAAATATCTATTTTGCTTTAAAAAGCAATGTGCTCAGCATAGAATTTCCCTTGAGTACAGACTGTGCTACCAAAGAAACACAGGAACATTTCTGGAATGGTATTTCCTATTTTCTTCGCAAGGAAGCCAAAAGATTATTACCCAACCGACTCAAACAATTAGCAGACATCCATGGTTTTACATTTTCAGATGTAAAAATCCAGTCGAGTAAGAGTCGCTGGGGAAGTTGCTCCAGCAGTCGCACCATCAACCTTTCGCTTTATTTAATGCTCCTCCCTTCGCATTTGATCGATTATGTCTTATTACACGAACTATGCCATACGAAAGAGATGAATCACGGCGATAATTTTTGGCGCTGGATGGACAAAGTCACTGATAATAAGAGCAAAGCATTAAGGGCTGAATTAAAGGGATTTCATATGCCTTCGTAATACTCTATCCATTCAGACGCGGCACGCCGCGTCTCTACATCAAATAAAAACAAACCCATGAATTGGAACCAATTACTATCTACCAAACGCTTCGGAATGGAGGCTTATCATGCTAAAAAAGCTGATGACAGAACTGAATTTCAGCGGGATTATGACCGCTTGATATTTTCGGCTCCCTTTCGCAGGTTACAAAATAAAACGCAAGTTTTTCCATTACCAGGAAGTGTATTTGTTCACAACAGATTAACACACAGCCTAGAGGTTGCTTGCGTTGGGCGATCGTTGGGAAATAGCGTTGCGCAAAGGTTAAAAGAAAAAGGCATTGAAGCATCACCATATTTAGACGAAATTGGCGCTATCATTTCAGCGGCATGTCTGGCACACGATTTGGGAAATCCTCCTTTTGGACATTCTGGAGAAAAAGCAATTGCTACGTATTTCTCAGAAGGGAAAGGACAGGAATTGGAACACAAGATGACCCCAGAAGAGTGGAAAGACTGTATTTGTTTTGAGGGAAATGCAAATGCTTTTCGATTGCTGACGCACCAATTCCAAGGCCGACGTCCTGGTGGTTTTGTACTCACCTATAGCACTTTGGCATCCATCATAAAATATCCGTATGCTTCTATTCATTCAGATCCAAAAAAACAGAAATTCGGATTTTTTACTTCCGAACTTCTTGATTACGAGAAAATTGCTGAAGAATTAGGCATTCCAAAAGCACCTGATAATGGAAATCGCTATGCACGACACCCATTGGTTTATCTAGTAGAAGCAGCTGATGACATTTGCTACCAAATTATGGACATTGAGGATGCTCAAAAGCTTAAAATCCTTACGGCTGACGAGACAAAAGCCTTATTCTTTGGCTTCTTTGATGAAAAGCGAAAAACAAGAATGCTGGAAACCATGGAAATGGTAACGGATGTAAATGAACAGATTGCCTACCTACGCTCTTCTGTTATTGGTAAATTGATTGATCAATGTTCTGCTGTCTTTGTGGAAAATGAAGCAGCAATTTTAGCTGGGACGTTTACTTCTACCCTTATCAAAGAACTACCATCAGAAACCGCAACAGCCTATCAAACTTGTTCCAAAACAGCTTTTGCAAAAATCTATAGGTCGGCAGAAGTTCTGGACGTTGAGCTTGCTGGATATAAAATCATCACCACCTTGTTAGACGAAATCGTAACAGCCGTGCAAACGCCTGATAAAGCATATTCACAACAGCTCCTGAAACGCATCCCTGAGCAATTCGATATCCAAAGTCCAACTACTTTTGGTAAAATCCAAGCCGTTTTAGATTATATTTCTGGAATGACAGACATTTACGCCCTCGATTTATATCGAAAAATTACAGGAATGAGCATTCCTACACTTTAATGGTTCAACTCTAAAATATCTATCTCATGCTCCCAGCCTTTCTAAAACCCAAGGACCAAATCCGCATCATTTCTCCTTCTGGAGCCATTGATCCACAATATATTGATGGAGCAAAAAAGACTTTGACTTCTTGGGGATTACAAGCGAGTGAGGGTAAATTTGCTCGCAGTTCTTATGGTCGATTTGCAGCTACACCAGAACAACGTATTGCTGACCTACAACAAGCTCTGGACGATACAGAAGTTAAAGCAATACTTTGTAGCAGAGGCGGATATGGCTTAGCTCAGATTATTGATCAGCTTGATTTTTCTACTTTTGAAAAAAATCCAAAATGGCTCATTGGCTTCAGTGACATTACCATATTACACAATGCCATCACGAACCTGGGCATTGCCTCCATTCATGGGCCTATGGCAAAGCCATTGACTGAGTTAGCAACTGATGCTGAACAACTCTTGAATTTGAAAAGTATCATCTTTGGCAATTTATCACAATTTACATTTGCAGCAAATCCTTTCAATAGACTTGGAACAAGCATAGGCAAAATCATCGGCGGCAATCTGTCTGTGTTTATGGGAATGCGTGGAACTGGTTATGATTTAGATTATGCAAATGCCATTCTATTCATTGAGGATATTGGAGAAGACCCATATAAAATAGACAGAATGATTCAAAACCTTAGGTTTGGTGGAGTCTTATCGCAGTTATCAGGTTTGGTGGTCGGGCAATTTAGTGATTACACAGAAGACCCACTCATGATGCAAACCGTGCATGAAATTATCTCCAAAGCTGTATCTGATTACAACTATCCAGTATGTTTTAACTTTCCAGCAGGACATGTGGAATACAATTTGCCCTTGGTTTTGGGCACAAATGTATTGCTAGAAGTTGGCCAGGACCAAGTAAGGCTTAAATACTGATTAATACCCTATTGGTAGTATGAATACTATTTCTGAAATGTTAAATCTAGTTCTAAAACAAATCTCCTTTTTTGTTAAAAAGAAAAAATAGATTCTGTGTCTTTATTCAAAAAGGCTAACTTTGTACAATCTTAATAATGAGAATGATATCAGCCTATGCCTTTTTTGAAAAACATATTTACCTTTTTTGGACTTTTACTCTCCATCACTTATACTACTGCCCAATCAAAATCCAAGCTTACCGAGGCGAAGGATTCTGTCAAAATTAACTATATTTCCTTCACTCCTGAATCGCTTTCTGACTCTATTGTTAATTTCGGAAAGATATTCCTCAACACTCCTTACCGCTATGGTTCGCCAGGAGTCGATTCCTTTGACTGTTCTGGCTTTACCTCCTTTGTCTACAGAAATTTTGGTTATAACTTACAACGTTCCTCTTCAGATCAAGCACAACAATTTGACACCGTAGATCGAAACCAAATCAAAACTGGTGATCTTGTTTTCTTTTCAGGACGCGGGGTAAGCAGCCGTGTGGGTCATGTGGGCATCGTAGTTAAGCCCAAAGAAAATGGACAGTTTGAATTCATTCATGCAGCCGTGCACAGTGGCGTAACCATCTCTAATTCAGAGGATCCATATTATTCACGCCGCTTTATAAAAGCCAACCGCGTGGTGGGTAGTAATCCTCTTATGGATTACGCTTATATGCCTAAATCCGACCATTTTAATGCTCCAATGCCTTTTGCTGGTAAAGTACAACAGACCCGTAAAACAGTTCCTGCAGAATTTCACAAGGTTAAAAGAGGAGAAACTCTATCTTCTATTGCTGATAAATTTAACTTGACCATCGCTGAGTTAAAAGAGATGAATGGTATTAAGAAAAACTCTATTAGCCGTAATCAAAAATTGAAGGTGAAGGAGGAAGAGAAGTTGATGATTGTTGAATCGGCACCCAAAGAATTGGCCAACAATGAAAATGCTGAAGAGGATGAAAACTCAGCTGCTTTGTCAAATACTTCGACACACACTGTAAAAAAAGGAGAGACTTTGTTTAGCATTTCTAAAACCTACAATGTTACTGTTGATCAATTGCTAGCCTTCAACCACCTCAAAAACAACTCTGTACAGTCGGGTCAGCAATTGATTATTGCACAAATTGCTACAAATCCTAGCACAAATTCAAAAACAGACCAAACTCCCAAAACCATTACTTATAAAGTTAAAAAGGGGGAGAGTCTATTTACCATTTCCAAAGAATACAATATCTCTGTTGAAGATCTAAAAGCATCTAATAAACTGACTGGCAATGGTGTTCAAGTAGGTCAAGAATTGAAAATCATACAAATAGCTCTGGTGGTTCCTGCAATGACCAAAGCTGAAAGCACTCCAAAAACAATTGCTTATAAGGTAAAAAAAGGAGAAAGCCTATTTACAATTGCCAAGGACAATAACATTACGGTTGAGGATTTAAAAGCAGCAAACAAACTGACAAGCAACAATGTACAAGTAGGTCAAGAGCTGAAAATTACGCAACTAACAACTACATCGACCACAACAACAGCCAAAACAGACATTGCTCCTAAAACCATTAGTTATAAGGTAAAAAAGGGAGAAACTTTGCTTACGATTGCTAAGGATAATAACATTAATGTTGAGGATCTAAAAGCAGCGAACAATCTGACAAAGAACTATGTAAAAGTTGGACAAGAATTGAAAATTACCCAAGCCTTAGCACCAGCAGTTTCTACAAAAGCTGACATAGTTCATAAAACAATTGCTTACAAGGTAAAAAAGGGGGAAAGTTTATTTACCATTGCCAAGGATAATAATGTAACTGTTGAGGATTTAAAAGCCGCAAACAAACTGACCAACAGCAATGTACAAGCAGGACAAGAGCTTAAAATCACACAAGCTACTGTAGCAACAGTGGCTTCTAAAACTGAAATTGCTCCTAAAACCATTACTTACAAAGTAAAAAAAGGGGAGAGTTTGTTTACAATTGCCAAGGACAATAATACTACGGTTGAGGATTTAAAAGCGGCAAACAAGCTGACCAACAACAATGTGCAAGCAGGGCAAGAGATTTTGATAGGTCAAAGTGCAGCAGTAAAAAAAGTCATTGAATACAAAGTTAAAAAAGGTGACAATCTTTCTAGTATCGCCAATTCACACAATATAAGTGTAGATGAACTGAAAAACTTGAACCAATTGACTTCTAAAAAAGTATCGAGCGGTCAAACTTTGAAAGTTTATGCTGAGCACGTTGAAGAGGCTAAAACAAGCCCATCAAACTCAAAGAAACACAAACAAATCTCACATAAGGTTCGTAAAGGAGAATCCTATTTCTCTATTGCCCAAGATAACGATTGTAGTATTGAAGATCTGAAATCTTGGAACAAAAAATCAAAGGATCAATTGAATGCTGGTGATAAGCTGGTACTTTTCCCGAAGGAGATATAAGTAATAGGAAAGATATAATATCGTATTTTTCGTTCACTCCGAAAAATATTTTTTGAACGCAAAGATGCAAAAGTGCTAAGACGCAAAGAAATTCACATACTGTATATCTGAACTTTGCGTCTTCTAAACTTAGCGTTCTTGGC